>DATDZK010000050.1:0-2597 GCA_035288725.1 Candidatus Nanoarchaeia archaeon
TAAACCAAGAGCTAGAATTTTTCAAGATTTCTACATTTTAAATAATGGTTCAATAGAATTAGAGCAACAAATTCTATTTAAAAATATGGGATCTGAAGAATTCTATGCATATCCATTATATGATCTTTTTGATTCCTATAAATCTTGCTCAGATGAAAAATATTATCGTCTTGATCTAACTCCAATAACGGTTAATAAATCACAAACTCCTCGATTTGTGAGAAGAATAATGGTTCTTCCTGCTAATGGAGAAAATGGGTTTCTAATAAAATGTAAAGCAAATTTTAATATTGAAAGATTAGAAGACAATAAAAATGCGTTTAGTTATAAAACTTCTTCTTGGAATAAAACTGGAGATGGAATAGAAGTAGAAAAGTTTGAGAAGAGAATATACCTCCCTAAACATAAATTCCTTGACTTAATGGATGTCGATTTTTTTACTTCTCCTCCAAAAACCCCTTCCGAAAATGAAGACAACTACATATTTATTTATCAAGAAGAATTTATACATGATAAAGATACTTATGTCATAAGAATTGTTTACGAATATAAATATAATTTGAAAAGAATAATTGTATGGTTAGTTTTAACTTTATTAACAATTTGGATCGGAAAGATCTCGTTTAAGAAGATTAAATATTATGTAGTACATAAGATTTTCAAGAAAGAAAATAAACCTCCTCCAGACAAAAGCAGCGGCAGCTTAAGAAATACTATTCCAGAAAATATGTGAAAAAAACATAAAGAACTTGAAGCGCTGAGCAAGAAATACAAGTGACTAAATCAACTAATCGAATTGCCTAGTGATCCTGCTAATGACCTTATTGAATACATTCCCTATAGCCAAGACAATGCATGCCAAGACTATAACCTGCATCCATACTATTCCATCCAACGGGGCAGTTCGCAGGACCATCTGGAAGAAAGGAATGTATACCACCAGTATCTGCAGCAGCAATGAAAACCCAACTGCTGCAATCAGCCAATGGTTGGAAAAAAGAGGCACTTTGTACTGCAGGCGGATCATGTAGATGCGCACCATCTCAAATACCACCACCATAGTGAATACTGCAGACTGCGCAAGCAAAGGACTGCTCCTGAGATAGTAAGAAAAGAGAATCAATGCTGACGCAGCCAAAAGCAGGCCTATGTAGATTATGCTGAATACCATATGCCTTGACAACAACGCTTCACCTGGATCGCGCGGCTTGCGCTGCATTATATTCTTGCTGATTGGGTCGTTGCCTAGTGCAAGAGCAGGCAGGCCGTCAGTGACAAGATTAATCCAGAGCAAATGAACAGCAAGCAATGGAACCACAATATTTCCAAGAGAATCTGAGAACCCTATGATCATTGCAGCGAACAAAAGCAGCACTTCCCCAAAGTTGGAGGAAAGAAGGTAGTTCACAAACTTCTTGATGTTGTCATAAATGCCCCTGCCTTCCTCCACTGCGCCTACAATCAACGAGAAGTCATCATCCAACAAGACCATGTCTGCAGACTCCTTTGCAACATCAGTAGCAGATCCTACTGCAACCCCAATGTCTGCGCGCTTCAGCGCAGGAGCATCGTTAACGCCATCACCAGTCATTGCAATAATCTGGCCATCATGCAGCGCCTCAAGAATCCTTACCTTGTGCGCCGGGCTTACCCTTGCATAGATGTCAATGCTTTTTGCAGTTTCCTTTAGAGATGCGTCATCCAAGGCATCAAGCTCTGCCCCTGTCATGCAGCGAGTATTCAAGCCAATCTTGTGAGCGATTGCCTGGGCAGTCAGAGGATGGTCTCCTGTAATCATGACAATGCGTATGCCTGCAGCCCTGCACTTTTCAATTGCAGCCTCTACTGTAGGGCGCGGAGGATCAATCATGCCCATCAGGCCTAGAAATACCAGCTTGCCTTCCTCATTTCCAGAAGCAAATGCCAAGACGCGCAATGCCTCGTGCGCCATTTTCTCGTTTGCCTCAAGCACCTTCCTTTTTGCTGCCGCATTTAGCGGAAGCATTCTTCCCTTTATCTGCAGCCTGTTGCACTTCTGCAATATAACTTCCGGAGCGCCCTTGTAGTGCCAAACTCTTTTTCCTGCTTCTTCATGGAATGTTGCCATGAATTTTGCCTCTGATGTGAATGGAATCTCGTCAATGCGCCTGGAGACTTCACTTATGCCTGCTTTCTGCGCAACTACAAGCAATGCTGCCTCTGTAGGATCGCCCAATACCTGGCTGTGCCCAAGCTTTGAATTGTTGCAGCTTATGGCTGTGGTGAACAGCTGACTAAATGCTGACATATCCACGTTTTTTCCTGCACTGGTAAAAGAGCCTTCAGTGCTGTAGCCTGCACCGCTGACTTCAATCCACTGATCATTTGCATAAATTTTCCTGACAGTCATCTCGTTGCATGTTAGCGTTCCTGTCTTGTCAGCGCAAATTATCCCGGTAGCTCCCAAAGTCTCCACTGCTGAAAGCCTCCTGACAAGCACCCTCTTCTGAGCCATCCTCCTAACTCCCAAGGCAAGAGATATAGTAACTACGGCAGGCAGTCCTTCAGGAATGGCTGCGACTGCAAGGCTGACAGCGATGAGGAACATACCTGGAACT
>DATDZK010000051.1:0-5031 GCA_035288725.1 Candidatus Nanoarchaeia archaeon
TCAATGCCAATGCTTCTTATTCCCATCAAGCAAGCTTCCTGCAGTATGGTCCCCAATCCGCAGAAAGGATCTAGAAGCGCCTGCCTTTCCTTTACCTGGCTTAGATTAATCAAAATGCGCGCCAATCTCAATGAAATAACGCGTGCAGCCTCAAAATGCGGCCTGGTTTCATCCCTTTCCTTGTATGCCTTGGGATCAGACACAGCAGCAACCTTCCCTACAGTATCACCAGCAACAACAACTTCAACATCAACCTTGGCAGACCTGCTCGGCCTCCGCTCAAGATTTTTCTTTCCAAACACCTTAAGCCCTTGGTCGCGCAGCATGCTTTTCAGCTGGAATTCAACATCATGCGCAAGATCATTGTCATCAGTGAATGCATTTATGCTGTAGGCAACTTTGGATTTATTCCCATTGTAAATCCCTTCAAAATCCTCAATGACATCTGCAATTTTCAAGGTTCCCCCAAGGCGCTGCATGAACTTCTGCTTGTCAAAAGGCGCGCTTGCAATAACAGCATAATCCTGGGTGAATTTTTGCACAGAAAATGAAATACCATGCATCTGAAACAGGCTTCCAATCTCGGCAATGCTAAGCTGCGGATCCCTTCCCAGAACAAAAATCGATCTGCATTGCATAATCCAAAATAAATGTATAATGCTTATAAGATTATTGGCAGAATTTCTTCTTTGCAGCGATCTGGCTTTCAAGTGTAGGAATCAGCCCTTTCCTTATCTCCTTTATGCGCTGGGCAAGCATGTCAATCTCCTCATTTATCTGCTCAAGCTTCTGCTCGTCCAGTTCAGCCCTTGCCTCTCTTAGCTTCTTTCCAAGCTCTTCTTCCTTTGCTTCCTTCTCAAGCTTCAGATCTTCAAGCTCTGCTTCCAGTGAGCTAATGGCGACCTTGCAGTCAGCAACATTTTCCTGCCCAGAAACAGTGGTGCCCTCAGGCTCAATAGTGGTTGCTCCTGTCAAAGTATTTCCAGACTTGGCGCAGCCTGCAAGAATAAACAAAATGCCAATGACCAAAGGAAGTAACTTCATGATTATCACTGCTAAGAAACAGCTACTTATTTATAAAGTTTTGTAGAGATTGGACTACAATCCCCTTAAGATCCTGTTGCAAATTTTGCTGTGTTTTCTTGGCAAGCTCCCCAGTCATCAGGAAAAATAAGGGCATTTTCTTCGCATGCGCCTTGTTGTATGCCATCATCAGGTCAGCATCGCTAACCTTTTTCTTGTTCTTTGCTATAAGATAATACACAAGCATTCCAGCCTCGCTCGGAATTTTTACAATAAGCTCAACATCCTTGTTCCTCTTTACAGATTCCTCCTTAACAACTTCAATGCGTCTCTGCTGAAGATATTGCTTGACATTTTGATATAGCACATCTTCGTGTACTGCAACGCGCTTGCGCTCCTGCCCAGGCAAAGCAGTCTGAACAACTGAACTAGATGCAACAGGCGCAGCAAGATAGTTCTGCTTCAATACCTGCTCTGCCTCATCATCAGAAGTAAGGTGCCATTTCCAGAATAATTCATTATTGCCTGCAGTAAGCGTTACAGGCACAGCAAAGTCTTTGAGATTCCTTAGTGCCACGCGTATTGAAGGCTCCAATTCAATATCGCGCAATAACTGGTGCTTCTGCAGGAGGGTATATGCCTCTTTTTCCTTCATTGGCAAGTATGAAAAAAGCACTTGCAGTCTTGCTTCCTGCCCTGCTGCATAATAGACAGAGCTTCCTCCAATCTTTGCATGGCTGAAGAACACCTTTCTTTCCCTGACCAAATCGCTCAATACAGCTCCGGCAAAGAATGTATCCCTTCCAGTTTCCTTGGAAATCTGCGCAGGCAGCACAGGCCCGCTTCTTTTCACAATGTCCAGAACCTGATGCTTCAGCGCTTCAGCTGCATCCATGACTAATAAGAAGAATAGGAGTTTTTTAAGCCTTGCGTGCCAAAATCTTCATTAAATTCCAAGGCTACTCGACATCCACCACATAAATCTTTATATAATGAAAAGTATAAAGCTGGATAATGCTAAAGGAGCAGATAGACGAATTCTATCACAAGCGGGAAAAAACCAGGTTCAAGGAGCGCAAGGCATTCTATGTAACAGACATTGCAAGCTGCCCTCGTGCTATCTTTTTCGAATTCAAAAAATACCCTAAAAAGGCGCGGGATCCAAGAATTCTCCGCGTCATGCATAACGGCGACTATGTGCATCAGCGCTTAGGGGAAGTGCTTAAGCAGCAGGGAGTGCTGAAAGGCGTGCCTGGGGAAGACCTGGAAGTCCCGTTGCCTTACAACGATTTAATTCACGGCAGGGCAGATGCTGTCATAGAGCTAAGCGGCGAGAAATGGGTCATTGACTTCAAGAGCATGAATTACTTCCAGTTCAAGGACTTATTATCCCCTGATTTGCACCACATCCAGCAGGTGCAGTTATACCTGCATTTCCTAAACATCAGGAAAGGGCTTCTTGTTTACGAATGCAAGAACTCCCAGGAAATCAAGGAATTTGAAGTTTCTTATGATGAAAATATTGTCAATGAATCTCTTGCCTACTTCTACATGCTTCGCTCAAAAATAGAGCAGAACATAATCCCTGAAGTTCCGCCAGATATTGAGCAGTGGAAATGCGAGCGCTGCCCATTCCTTGAGTCATGCAGGAAAGTTGGCAATCCTTTTTTCAAGCAGGAATCTGAGAAATTATAGATATCTTAAGGTCTAGTCCATTTTAGCTCAAAGTATGTGACATCATCCTCAACATCAACAACTCCAATCAGTAATCTCTTCCTTGTTGAATGCGCTACTCTATTTTTAGCAGAAATTTCAAACCAGCTGAATTCTGATCCCTCATGCACAGGATACACAATCCACTTTGCATGGTCCTCTCCAGGCTTCACTCCCCTGTCATACACCCTGAAGTCAGCCCCAAACTTCAGTGCAGTCTTCACAATGTATCCCCTGTTCCTCATGTCCCTGTAAACAACATACCTAATCCAGAAGTTAGGCTCTTGCTTCTTTGCCTTCCTTATAATAGTATCAAAATCAATGGTTTTATTCCCGTCCTTGACAGTCATGCGTTCCTTTTCAACAAGATACAGCGCTTCCACTAATGCATATCCTATCTTCTTCCCAGAAGGCTCTCCAAACCTCTGCTGGTCATACAATGTTTGCGCAAGCCCATTAGAAGGAGCGACAACTTTCGTGTCTAGAAGAAACCCGTCTATGGCTCCCTGTTCCGCTTGTTCACCTGCAGCTGCATCAACAAACTGCACTGGTGAAGCATTCTGCTTCTTTTCCATGGCAACAAATGAGCCAAAGGAAAACTATATATAAACATTTCCTCGCTGCTAAATGATGGACACAAAACTAGCAACGTTGAATGTCGTAGATATTACAGGATGGATTGATTTTCACCTAAAGCCAAGGCTGATAATCCCAATTCCTCCTTTTGCTAATGGAAGACCCATAGTAGACCAGCCAGAACCAGAATTGAAAGATATAGCAACAGAAGTCTGCAAGTTATACCTTGAGCAACAGTTTCATTCCTATAATCCATCCTTGAAAATTACAGAAGGAAAAGATAAGGATAAAAATATGGAATATTATGTATGGTGGGAACAATGATAAAAGTGACATTCCTCGGCACATCCTGCATGATGCCCACTCCAGAAAGGAACCATCCTGCAGTCTTGCTGAGCTGGAAAGGGGAAAACATCTTGGTAGACTGCGGGGAAAACACGCAAAGGCAATTGCGAATCGCTGGCATACCTCCAACAGCAGTAACAAAAATCCTCTTGACCCACTGGCACGGCGACCATATGCTTGGCCTTCCTGGCTTGCTGCAAAGCATGATCGCATGCCAATACAGGAAAGTTCTTGAAATCTACGGCCCAAAAGGAACAAAAAAGAACCTGGAAATGCTAATGAATTTCCTGACAATGCAGAATGAGGCGCTGAAAATCAAGGTCAGCGAGATTGTTGAGGATGGAATCATTTTCAGGGATAAGGAATTCCATCTGGAGGCAGTCCAGGTAAAGCATTCTGCTCCCTGTGTCGCTTACGCATTCCAGGAATTTCCAAGAAGAAAGATCAATCTTGACTACACAAAAAAACTCGGCATACCTGAAGGTCCGCTGCTGGGAAAGTTGCAGCAGGGCAAGGATATCCAGTTCAGGAACAAAACAATAAAGTCGGACAAGGCAACTTATCTAATAGAAGGAAAGCGCATAGCCTATATTACAGATACTTCTCTTGTAGATGCATGCTACAAGATAGCAAAGTCTGCAGATCTCCTGGTTTGCGAGTCTACATTTAGCAAGACCGATGAGGAAAAAGCAAGGGAAACCCATCACTTGACAGCAGTGCAGGCAGCAACAATCGCAAAGAAAGCAAAATACCAGGCTCTAGCAATCATGCATTTCTCTCAAAGATACAAGACAGCAGCTGTCCTGCTAAAAGAAGCCAGGTCTGTCTTCAAGAACGCAAGGGCAATGAACGACTTTGATGCTATAACAATTTAGGATACAGGTATCCTGCGCACTTCAACATTCTCAAATCCCATATTAAGGAGTATTTGCTTGGTTTCTTTATTTCTCACCCAAATTCTTTCTGACAGCCTAAGATCCAAGGAAGGCGCAACAAGCTGCACACATCCAGGATGCTTCTGCGCATGCCTTTCCCATTTTGATCTGCTCCATGATGGCTTGAAAAGCAGATTCTTGTAGTTTTTCGGCAGATATTCATCAGTAGCCATGACAAGATGCCACTGCTCATAATCCATAAACACCCCTGCAATGGACGAAAAAGAAAAAAGGATGTCATTTGGAAATTCTCCGCGAGTACGATGGTTATGTATCCCTCTCCCATCATAGCCCATGCACACCCTCCAGTTATTCTGGTATCCAGTCATGTAAACATCCTCAAGCTTGTCGCCAACACTAAGAAATACCGGTGCAAACCCTGTCTGTCTCTCCAGCCAGCGATATCCAAATGCAAGGTCAGGATCATAAAATTCAGGAT
>DATDZK010000052.1:0-2662 GCA_035288725.1 Candidatus Nanoarchaeia archaeon
CTTTTCTTTACTTCACTATGGATCTTTCCTGTTTCCCACGCGATATCAGACGTTACATCCAGCACATTAGATAAGGAGATAATTGCGTTAACCGCATTTTCTGGAGGAAATTTTCTTCTCAAAAATTTGCTGACAACCTCGGCAACAGTTGCTGCGCTGGTAAATAATTCACTATCATCAGACTCAAGTATTTTAGCAAGTCTTTTTCCTCGCTCAGACTCATCAAAATAATCAATCCATGCAGATGCGTCAACAACAAATTTAGTCATCCTTTCCCTCCATCCACTTTTTATCTTCTTTTGTTAACGGCCCTATACCTCTCGCCATGCCCAAATAACTCTTCTTCATCTTTTTCACTTCAATCTTGACTGCCATGCCTGATGCAAGGTTTTCCTCTTCAACAATTTCTTTGGGTATTGTTGCCATTAATGATCCTCCAACCTTCCGTAATTTTGTTATACATTCCATATAACTTTATTATACTTAATGTTATATAAAGCTTGTGCATCCTTGATTCTTATTATCACAAGCAGCTTAATGAACTTTTCCCTGAAAATTCCGAAATGCTTCCGAACTTGTCCAGAATATTTTCGATTATTCCAACTTT
Source organism: Candidatus Nanoarchaeia archaeon (assembly GCA_035288725.1). Classification (GTDB taxonomy): domain Archaea; phylum Nanobdellota; class Nanobdellia; order SCGC-AAA011-G17; family DATDVL01; genus DATDVL01. Next base: position 608 of record DATDZK010000052.1, read on the forward strand.
CACCGAAATTTTTCACAGTCCACAACACTTTTAAACTTCTCCTGGCTTTTCTTGTTTGGTCATGGATATCAACCCTGAGGACAAGAGGAAGGTGGAGTCTGTCCTGTTCACTACAGGAAAGCTAATGGCGATGGAAGAGATAGGTACACCATTAAGCGTTACGGATCTTGATTACTTGCGCGCGCTACTTGAGAGCCTGAAGATTGACTACAGCAGCAGGGAATCAGCACTGTGCATCCAGCAAGTTGAAGACAAGTACAGGCTGAACATCAGGAAAGAATATGGATATCTGGCAAACAAGCTGCTTGGCAGCACAGAGCTGGAAGGGCCTGCAATAAAAACCCTGGCAGTGATTGCAATGAAAAATCCTGCACTGCAATCTGACATCATCAAGACAAGGGGGAACAAGGCATATGACCATATCATGATTTTGAAAGAGCAGAACCTGATTACTGCAGAAAAGCACGGCAGAACCAACCTGCTGACATTGACTCCGCATTTTTATGATTATTTTGACACCGCAGCTGCTGACGTGAAGAAGAAGTTTGAAGCTATGCAGCAGCATATTGCAGAAAAGAAGATTACACCAGAACAGACACAAGAACATCACGAAGAACAAGCAACACCTGCATCAGAGGTGCAAGCATAAATGGAGATTATAACCATTGCCTACTGGTTTGCCTACTTCATTTCCCTGTACTTGATAATATTCTGGCTTCTGGTCTATGTTGAGAAAGGGGCTGCAGACATTCCAAAGAAACTCAGGAGAAAGCCTTTGGTGTCTATCGTTATTCCTGCATACAATGAAGAGAAAAATCTTGAATATACAATCGGGTCATTATTGCAGCTGCAGTATCCGAAGGAAAAAATCGAGATTTTAGTTGTTGATGACGGAAGCAAGGACAATACTGCCAATGTAGCCAGGAGAATTATCAAAAATAACCCTGACTGGGACATCCAATTATTGCAGCAGGAGAACAAAGGAAAGGGGGCTGCGCTTAACCATGCACTTAGGCAAGCAAAAGGAGAGTACTTCATCTGCCTCGATGCAGACTCCAGAATTGAGCCTGGAGCATTGCAGAAGATGCTGCCTGAATTTGACGATCCAGAAGTTGCTGCTGTGCTGCCTGCTATAAAAGTGGAGAAGCCTGAGACTCTTGTGCAGAAAATACAGTGGTTTGAATACACATTAACATTGTTCCTGAAAAAAATGATGGGGCATCTGCACTGTACTTATGTAACTCCAGGGCCATTTACAATATACAGAAAAGATGTTCTAGAGAAACTGGGAGGCTTTGATGAGCATAACCTGACAGAAGACATGGAAATTGCCTTCAAAATCCAGAAAGCAGACTACAAAATTATCCAGCTGATTAATACGCATGCATGGACCAAGACGCCAGGAACAGTCAACAGCTTTTACAGGCAGAGGAACAGATGGTACAAGGGAGGGCTGCATAACCTGATGAAATACAAGGACATGATATTCAACCCGAAATATGGGGAGTTTGGACTGCTGCAGATGCCATTGATATGGGTTTATGTATTGCTTTCCACGTTGGTGTTCTTCTTTGTGTACTACAGGAACATGATCAGACCCTTGTGGGAAGAAGTTTACAACTGGGCGTTCATTGACTATTCTGTGGACCTGTCATTGAACAAGATGTTCAACGAGGGGGCTTTGCTTGGGCATGACTACAGCACATTGTTCTTGATATATGCGGCATTTGCCATAGCACTGGTTTATGCGTTTGTTGCATTCAGGGTTAACAAGGAGAAGCTTCTGAAAGAGAAACTGCATGTGCCTGTGCTGTACTTCCTGCTGTATCCAATAGCAATATTTTTCATCTGGTGCCTGATCCTAATTGACCTTATCAGAGGAAAAAAGCAACGATGGTAAGACCCCCTATTAACAAGCGGCGCTATGTGCTGGCATTTATTATTACTTGCGTGATCTTCCTGCTTGGAGTGCTTGTGGGATACAGCGTAACAGGATTGCGATTAAAGTATACGAATGATATAGAATCGGACCAGAAGCTTGCATATGAGAGTTTG
>DATDZK010000053.1:0-2361 GCA_035288725.1 Candidatus Nanoarchaeia archaeon
AATGAAGCTGCTGATTCAAAGATTGAAAAGAGCATTCTTAATGCCATTAACAAAAAGAAAGAACTGATTAAAGCCAATCCTCATTATGGAGCGCCCATTGCCAAAGATAAAATCCCAGAAGAATATAAGCGAAAATATGGCGTTACTAATTTATTTTGGGTTGAGCTCCCTAGCTTCTGGCGGATGCTCTATACGTTAACGAATGAAAATGAGATAGAAATAATTGCATTCATTCTTGACGTGATTGATCATAAAGGATATAGCAAAAAATTCAGATACAAAGGCCATTAGAAAATCTATGGGATATCTTTTTATAGCACTTCATGCTGGAAGCGAGCATGCACATTGCCTGGCTGAATGATGCAGAAACATCATTTGTTGGAGAAAAAGCAGCTACACTTGCGCTGCTGGCTTCCAGGAACATCAACATTCCAAAAGGATTTGTGATAACAAATGATGCATTTTCCCATTTTCTTGCAGTTAACAATATTGACCTTGCTTTCCTTGAAAACCTGAACCTTGAAGACCAGGGACAGGTAATGCATGCTGCTGAAGATATACAGAGGCAGTTCCAGCAGGCAGTTATTCCAGAGGATTTGCAGCAGGAAATCAGCATGGCGTATGACAAGATGCTAATACATGCAGAGATTTACCATCAGGTGAGCGCTGAAGCCCTGAACATCCTGAAGACTGGAAGGGATTTTCCCAGGGTAGTTATCAGGCAAAGCACGCGCAGCAAAGGGACAACGCTCCTGAACATCAAAGGCAAGGAAGCGCTTCTGCAAGGGGTAAAGAAGAGCTGGATATCATTCTTCCAGCCTGAAACACTGCAGCGCACAGTGCAGAATGTCGAGATAATTGTGCAGAAGATGCTTACTGTTGAGAAATCAGGGTTTGCGTCTGCAGATGAAACTGTAAGGGTGGAGGCGGTTCTGGGAATTTCTGATGCTATTGCCAGCCAGCTTGCGCAGCCAGATGTGTATGTGCTTGATGAGCAAGGAACTTTTGTGGACAAGCAAATTGCAAAGCAGAATATTCTTCTAGCACGAGACTCTCTGAACGGAGAGCTTGTCAAAAAGCAGATTTATTACCAGGGAGAAGGGCAAAAGCTCAATGACTATGACATCAGGCAAGTTGTGAAGCTATACCAGAAGATTGCAACAGTGCTAGGAGAGAAGTTTACACTTGAATTTGCCTATGATTCAAATCAATTATATGTGCTAAATGCGCGCAAGCATTCCAAGGATGCGCAGGTGGCAGTGCAAGCGCTGCAGAATCCCCAGCCATCTGCTGAACCTGAACAGCCTGAAACTTCATATACAGATGAGCTGCACACTGTGACTGAATTGCGTGCCTATCTTGACAGGCCAGAGGGAGCAGTTTCTGCTGACGGAATATTTACGCTTGCCCAGGTTCATGAAGTCAGGCAGATTGCCCAGGAAAACCCTTCCCTTCCTGTATGGTATTCACTCCTGCATGCAGACGAGCTTTCTGCTGTTGTGCAGCTACATGACGATGGACTGCATAATGTCGGGATTGCGATTGCAGGAATGACTGCAGTGGAGCATCTGCGCACTGTAAAAAGGGACTTGAAGAAAGCAGGACTGGAGCCCTTGGAAGAGATTGAAGTAGGAGCTGTAATTGATGCGCCTGCCCTTATTTATGTGCTTGATGACATAGACAGGGAAGGCGTTGATTTCCTTGTTGTTGACTTCAGCATGCTTGCAGAACGCAGCACCGGAGTGAGGGATGACGGGAAAAACAAGGGATATCTGAAACTGCTGCACCAGTTTGTGAAGGAATGCAAATTAAGGAACATTGAAGTTGGAGTTGCAGGAACCACATTTGATGATGAGCTGATTGACTTCTTTGTCAAGGCAGGATTTGACAGCATACTTGTGCCTAAGATGCAGCTTGATGATGTGAAAAAGAAGATTGCAAGAGCTGAGAAAAGATTATTGCTGAATGTTGCGCGAAAGGACTTAAAGGATATTTAATTGCGCGGCAGGCTAAAGGCGCCATACTCTTTCATATTAAGGAATTCTCTCTGAAATATTGTTGCATTCCAAGGAGGATCTTGCGCGCCGTATATCCTGAACAATACCTCTTTCTGCAGGTTCAATAACTCGTCGTCGCTAGGATTATGCTTAGCTGGAAAGCATACATTGTAGAGATTTTTCAGTATTTCCCTTCTCTTGTCAGTTAAAGTGCTTTCAGAAAAGTAATTCGGATATTTTGGAGACTGCAACGCTCCTTTTGGAATTGGCGGAACAACTGCCCCACTATCCTGCAGGACATCTCCACCTGGAAAATGCTCTGCAATAGCGCGAAGATCATAGTGGGGGCTTGCGCATGATGCCA
>DATDZK010000054.1:0-5710 GCA_035288725.1 Candidatus Nanoarchaeia archaeon
GCATCAGCCCAGTAACCCCAATGTCAACAACGTCTTCATAAGTGTAGCTTCTGTATGATCGAAAGCGCTCCCTTGCTATGTCAAAAACCAAGCCCAAATTAGAATAAACAATGCTCTCTAATGCATCCTTTTTACGAGGATCATTTCTCCTGTAAATGCAAAAAAGTTCAGTAATCTTATCCTTGCTCAGAACAGGCCATCTGTCTCTTATCTTTGGGTATGGTGATTCAGGATCAAGCTTGCAGTGGTTCCTGCTATTCTTGCGACTCATGCTATTCTACCAAAAGTGCCTGTTTAAAAGCGCATCGACCATAAATCCATACCCATGGGATTGTCACTTCTTCATAGCCTTTCTTATCCTGTCAGCCTGCTCAGTAAAGCCAAATTCCTTGCCCAGATTGAATATCCTGTAGCTTGTGTACACAAACACAAAATAAGCTAGGGTAATGAAAAAGTACTTCGGATAGAGCAGGCTTTTCTCCCACTGGAACAAGTCAATGAGCATGTCCCAGATGCTGAAGAACAGTATGAACATCAGGCAGAGGGCAAAGCTTGTTGTGTAATCACGCAGGCTTGAGCCTTTGGAGAGTATTCCTCTTGCCTTGAACGTGAAGAACAAGGCTGTAATCCCAAAAGCCAGGGACGCCAGCCCTATAAACAATGGTATGTCCTTTCCAACAATCGTAATCAGCCCGAACAATCCTCCAATAATGGCAATCAGTGCTATGACCACAACAGGCAGTTCTCTCATGCAGCACCTCCAAGCTCAATAGTAATGTCGCAAAATTGCGTCAGCTCATCCACAAGCTCTCTGTTGCTTTCCTTCTCCAGGCTCACGATTATTCCCTTTACCTTCCATATGCGCATCTTGCCAGAGAGAAAGTGAATAAATTTTGCAACAGTGCCTGGGCTGTTATACAGCAGCAGGGTATTCAGGCTGTCAAAGAAGATGAATTTTGTGTCGCTTGGAACAGCGCGCACAGCCTGGTCCATGGACAGTGAAATGTCGCTCAGGTTTTCAGGGCTGCCTATGAACAGGCAGTCATTCTGCTTTTCAATCTTGCCTCCTGAAGTCTTGGTGATTGCGTCAATGAAGATAATAAGGTCGCTGTCAATGCCTTCTCTCTTGAACTCACTGATAAGCGTTGCATATGGCTTGTTTAATGTCACATAAACTCCAGGAATCTTCTGCGTATTAGCCATGTACCTGATGATTGAAAGATTTGCCTCAGCATATGAGGATGCAGCAACCTTCGCAAGCGCAACAAACTCCTGCCTGGTCCCTAGCTTCCTGCCAAATTCAGTGCCAAAATCCATGACCACCTCTTTCCATAAGCACAGACAAAGGTTTATATATAAACATTTCTTAAAATAGAAAAGTAAACTAACTTGATAAATATGGTGGCTCCATCCGTTGCCTGTTTCACCATTTCTTGTTGTAGGAGTTTGAGCCTCATCATTCCACTTGTTGTCACGAGCTTCTTGACCAGAAAAACAACTCTGATAAAATGGAAGGATGCTATTATCATTCGTTCCCATTTCAGAACGAAAGATTTAAATATTAGTCCTATTTATAATACTTATGCAAAATATCAAAGATACCATACTGCTGCTCAATCCTTGGTGGGAAGGTGAAACAACAAGCGAGGAGCTTGCCAAGCACTATAAAAGAAGATTTTTTGCTCAAATACAGGAATTCAGGAAATATAGGCAGATAATCATCCTTACAGGACTAAGGAGGGTTGGAAAAACCACCCTTATATATCAAACCATAAAAGACCTGCTTAGTGGAACTGACCCTAAAAGAATTTTTTATTTTAGTTTTGACAAGGAAATTGATGATTTGGTGGATCTTTTTGAAAATTACAAAGAGTTAACCGGAGTAGATTACAAAAAAGAAAAGATTTTTGTTTTTTTCGATGAAATCACCAAATTTAAGAAATGGGCTCGCGAACTGAAATTAATTTATGATTCCAGCCCGAACATAAAATTTTGCATTTCATCATCCAGCAGCATCAATCTTGAAGAGGAAGCTATAAAAAATCTTGCTGGAAGATATTTCCTGATTAACATAACCCCCCTTAGTTTTAAAGAATTTTTAGAATTGGCTGATAAGAAAAGACTGGTTGAGAATCCTGAGCTACATTCAAGGGAAATAAAAAAAGAGTTTTTTTCCTACTTATTAAAGAGCTTCCCGGAAATAGCAAACTGGGGCAATGAATTGGTCATTAAGGATTATCTTAAAACAACAATTATAGACAAGGTGATAAAATCAGACCTTCCAGAAAGGTTTGACAATATCAACAAGGAATTATTGTACAAGCTAATAGAATTGTTTTACAAGGAGCCAGGTTTCTATCTTAATTATGACAATCTATCAAAGAGCCTAAGGATAAGCAAGAACACCCTCTACCAGCATATTTTTTATCTGGAATTCTGCTATCTAATAAGGATTGTTAAAAATTTCAAGCCAAGCACTTTGTCAACGAGCAGAAAGCTGCAGAGGGTTTATCCTTATTGGTGGAACCTTGCATATTGCTATGGGGGAAATAATGACAAGATTTTAGAGTCTTTTGTTTTGAGCACCATAGATGGAAAGTACTACTGGAGGGAACTAGAAAAAGAGATAGACTTCTTAAAGATTGAAGGCGAGAATATTCTTCCTATTGAAGTTAAAAATAGGGAAAAAGTAGAGAACCGGGATTTGAGCGCCTTAAAATTATTTATGAGCAAGCACAAAATAAAGAAATCTCTTCTTTTATATCTTGGAGATAAAGAGATTAGGGAATTTGATGGCAGAAAAATTGAATTTGCTTCATTTTGGAGCTGGCTGCTGGAGAAAGAAGTTTTGCGCAATAAAATTGCATAGTATGCATAGTACATTGAAATATTTTTTGATTGGTTATGCAAAGCCAATGCAAGACAAAGGTTTATATATAAACATTTCCACCTTGAAAAAAAGGAGCAACATGAAGAAAATCCCGACAGGCATTCCAGGCCTTGACAAGCTTCTTGATGGCGGGCTGAGAGAAAATTCTTTTGTTCTTGTCTCTGGAGTTCCAGGCACAGGCAAGACAATTTTCGGTTTGCAGTTCGCACTTGAAGGCATGCAAAGCAAGGAAAAGAGCCTTATCATATGCACAGAGGAATCAATTGATTCTCTGAAAAATCATGCGCGAGAATTGAAGCTTGACCTTGATGCATATGAGAAGAAGAAGCTGCTTTTCTTTGTGCAGCAGCAGATCTCTGACAAGAAGCTAATCTCTCTGGCAACGCCAATCAGTCTTATTAAAAAGGAAGGAATCAAGCGCGTCGTATTGGACTCCCTAACCCTGTTCAAGTACATCCACATGGCAGGAACAATGGACTTCCGCAGGGAGCTGCTAAGCTTCCTTAACCTCATGAGGGATGCAGGAGTAACTCTTCTGGTGACTGCGGAGCGCGCGCGTGCAGAGCTTGATTCTCTGGAATTCAAGAGCTATGACTTCCTGTTTGACGGCGTCATCATCCTGACGCACATCAGAAAAGGATCATCATACGAGCGCTGCATTACTATCCAGAAGATGCGCGGCCAGAGCCATTCCATGGATGTTCATCCTTTTGCAATCAAGGAAGGCGGGATTTCAGTCTATCCTGACCAGCCTCCATTCTCTCTTATGGAGCAGGACGTAACACGAACAGCAAAATGACAGAAACACTCACTCGCATCCCCTCAGGTATTCTTGGTATGGACTCCCTTGTTGAAGGCGGATTAAAAAAGGAAAGCATTAACCTTGTCGCAGGTGACCCGGGCACAGGCAAGACAATTTTCGCAATTCAGTTCCTCATGCAAGGCATCCAGAATGGCGAGCCAGGAGTCTACATCACATTTGAAGAAAAGCGGGACAAGCTCTACGAGGACATGCTGACATTTGGCTGGAACCTGGAAGAATATGAAAGAAAAGGCTTGTTCGCATTCCTTGAGTACACCCCAGAGCAGGTAAAGAAAGTTCTTGTGGAAGGAGGCGGGACAATAGAGGCATTGATCCAGAAGATCAAGGCACAGCGCATTGCCATAGACTCAATCAGCTCCTTCATCATGCTTTACCAGGACGAGTTGACCCAGAAGGAAGCGGCACTTGCATTGTTTGAATTAATTAACAGCTGGCACTGCAGTGCAATCCTCACTTCCCAGAATACCCAGATGGACCAGGAGGCTGTGTCTGCCGCGCTGGAGTTCGAGGTTGACTCGATTATAGTGCTATACCATCTTAAGGTGAAAGGAATAAGGAAGCGCGCAATAGAGATTCTTAAGATGCGCGGCACAAGGCATCCTGACAAGACATTCCTGCTAGAGATAACTCCAAATGGCCTGAAGATCAATCCGCAGGAAGTAGTTGTGTTCTGAAATTACGCGCCGAAGAAAAATCTGATCAGCAGGGCAAGCATGATCATTGTTCCCAGGTCAGCAATGGACGTTGTCAAGGGAATCAGCATGTCATCAGGATCTTTCTTGCGCTTGTATGCATACCATCCAAAAGTCATTGCAATCATGAATATTATCAGAAACAAGGTGAACACTACTAAGAACGTGATAACAAATGTCTGGAACACAAACAGTGATGTCAGGGGAAAATCATGGAACGCAGAAAGAAGCAGGCTTAGCATCACCATGTATGCAGTGGAAAGAAGCGCAACAACAAACATGTCCCTGAAAAGGTGATGTGCAAACCTCCTTCTCTTCTGCAAGGCAGGCCTGGGATGCTCAGAGAGATATGTCGTGAACTTCGAGACCATCACAATCCCAAAGTCGCCCATCATGGCATTCATCGCAGGCAGCATGATGAATAGTGGCAGGAAGAACATAAGCGAATCCTGCACAAACTGCAGGCTTAATCCTCCAATTGAAGTGATCAGCGAGGCAGCAAGCAGCATAGGCAGGCTTTCCCTGATGATCTTGGTGAATAAGCTCACACCATCACCCAGAATGTTATCAGCAAGGCAAATATGCCAATGAAGTCTCCTAATGTAGTCACATACGGCCCCATGATGTCATCAGGATCATACCCCCTCTGGAAGATTACATATGTAGCAATAATTGTCAGTGGGATTTCAACTATAAGGGAAATAACAAGCGCAGCAAGAGCAACAGCAATTATTGCAGGCCTGGCCCATCCAAAGACAAGCAAAGTCAGGATATAGGCTATAATTCCGAGCACAAGCGCAACAATAACCCCCAGGAAAAAAGTGGCAGCGACATTGTCATGCATCATCCTATTCCATGCAAACCTTCTGGGAATTTTGCGGGTATGCAGCGCAACGCTCAGCCTTCCTGCAAGCGACCCAAGAAGATTGCCATGCATCTCAAGATATCCAGGAAGCAGCACAAGTATCCCAGGAATCAGGGAAATATCTCCTGTAATCTGCACAAGGAAAAACCCTCCAACTAGGCCAACTGTAAGGGCAACAAGGTCTGCGCTCAGCTCTTCAACAATGTCCTTATCAATCCTCTTTTTTGTCTTTCCAAGTACTCTCATCTGCCAGAAACAAGCAGCAAGTGATGTTATTTAAACATTTGTGAATTCAGGCTAATCCAAGAATAAAGTTTATATAAAACGAATGCATGATTGAATGCATGGCATACGATGAAAAGCCGTATAAAGACGAGGATGTAGGGGATGAAGTTTATGAGGATGAGGGTCTTGAGTACCTAGAGGAAAATGATGAGATC
>DATDZK010000055.1:0-4450 GCA_035288725.1 Candidatus Nanoarchaeia archaeon
TTTTCCTGCTGCCTGTGTTTGCAGCCTATCTGCTGATTGAGGGATTACTGCGTATGAAATGGAAGTTATGGAATATTATCAAAAAAAATGCTGCTTATGTTTATGGATTTTTGTTTGCGCTTGTTGGAATTGTTCCGCTACTGATGATAAACATTCTATTTGATGTGCGCCACACCGGGGACCTTGGAGTATGGAGCCAATGGCTTTCTTCAGATGCATGGATTGTGTACCTAAGCCTGATTCCAAGACAGACAAATACCCTTATCTTGGTATTGTTTATTCTAGGCTTTCTTTTTGCTATCTGGAATATTTTCAAGAGAAATTCTAAGGAAACACCAGTCATGTTATATCTTGTAGTGTGGTTTGTTGTGTGGTACCTGATTCACATGAGCTACATCATTCTTGCATACAGACCAGTGAGGATTATGGTGCCTTACATTCCTGCAGTTATTGGGCTGAGCGTGATGGTTTTTCATACATACAGAAAGAACAGGAAGATTGTCTCAGTGCTGCTTTTGCTGGTTATTGCTTTCACTGCAACCTTTACCTTAACCCTGGCATACACTGACTATCAGAAGAGGTATGTGCCTGTTGATGAGATGTTCGCATACATTTCTGAGGAGATTCCTGCAGACATGGCCATCCTAGCAACTACAGCGCCTCATCCATATGACTTTTACTCAAGAAAATACCAGATACACAACAGGCTCGACTATACTTCCTGGAAGCCATACGCAGAACAAACCCCAGAAAATCTGGCTGCATACATGAAAGCGAGAAACATTTCCTATGCAATGTTCATTGCCCCAAGGCCAAATTATTACGACCTATATCCAAGCGACCATGCCTGGAATGAATATCAGGATTGCGCTGGAAGGGCAGAATACAGGGAGAAAAAGGAATCTGTTCCTGACTGCCCGCTGAATGCTCAAGTTGTCAAGGAACTTGAAGATGGCCATCCTGGATTTGAGCTGGTGCACAGCACTGACAACGGCAGCAACAAGATGCTGCTGTTCAGAATAGCTTGACCCATACTTTATGAAGAATAACTATCTATTTGCGAATTTGGCAACTGCCTCTTCTGTAGACCTTACAACCCGTCCATTATTATAATATTTTTTAATCCTGATCCTCACCTGCTTTTCCAAATCTACCAGTATCTTATTTCTGCACGCGTAGAGAGGAACTACCTTAGCGCCATTATTAAAAATTCTGCGATGCCTCCTTGTCTTTTCATCCCAGCCATTATCAATCTGCATTTTGAAAATTTCGTAATAATCAAGAGGCATGACTGCAACATAGCCAACCTTGTCTGTTCCAAGCAGGCGCGCAATTGTCTCCAATCTTCTGTAGACAATATCAGAATTTATCATATTCCTTAAGCAACGCCCTATAGAAATCTCAAAATTAACAGGAATGCCTTCCAAGACTACTATCTTATCATACTCATGGACCTTATTCTCGCATTTACCATCCTTGATGCTGATTAAATGCCTGCCATTCGCATCAATAGCCAATGATAAGCCGTTTTCTTGTATCTCAAGAGGATGCCCTATTTCAACTCCCTGGACCATGCAAGATCCTTCTATCAGATTATCCAAATGAAACTCTGTCAGCCTACCCATATAATCTGACAATTCTCTGTATTCCTTATTCCCAGATCCATGAATCAAGGCTAAATTGCAAAATAGGTCATCCCAATCAGGCTCTATGCCTGCCATTCCTTTGCATAAATCGTCAAGCTTATGGCTAGAATAAATTTCTACTGCCTCAACCATGATAATACCAAAACTTCAACTGCTATAAACTTAACGCTTATGCCTATACAACCGCTGCTTTTAGAAACCAGCCTGCCCCCTAATGCAAATATTTTTAAGCTTTATAAAAAATGAATGATCATGCAAATTCAGTTTGTTGATATTCACAGGCAATACCTGAGCATGAAGAGTGAAATTGATGATGCTATTAAACAGACTATTTCCACTTCAAACTACATTCTTGGAGAGGAGCCGCATCAGTTTGAAATTCATTTTGCAAAATACTGCGGAAAAAAATACTGCGTTGGAGTAGGCAGCGGAACTGCTGCGCTGGAACTTGCCTTAAGAGCCTATAACATAAATTCAGGAGAGGTTATTACTACTCCAAGCACCTTTTTCTCAGGGGCATCTGTTGTGAACATGGCTGGGGCTGAGCCTGTTTTTGTCGATGCTGAAGAAGAAGGGAATAACATTAATCCTGCACTGATTGAGCAGGCTATCACTGAAAAGACGAAGGCAATCATCTCTACTCACCTGTACGGCAGGCCTGCTGATATGGATCCCATTCTTGAGATTGCCAGAAAGCATAAATTGCAGGTAATTGAAGACTGCGCACAGGCACATGGAACTGAATACAAAGGGAGAATCGTGCCTTATGGCGAAACTGGATGCTTCAGCTTTTACCCGGGAAAAATCCTAGGGGCATATGGCGATGGGGGAGCTGTTGTTACAGACAATAAGGAAATTGCTGATCACGTGAGAAGCTTGCGCGACTTTGGAGGGTCATTCAAGCAGTATGTGCATAAAGAGATTGCTGGCAACCATAGGCTGCATGCACTGCAGGCTGCTATTCTGGATGCCAAGCTGAAACATTTGCCTGCCTGGGTGAAATTAAGGCAACAGCATGCTGCACGCTACACAGAATTATTGGGAGGAATGGTAGAGACACCTAAGTTGCCCGCATATGGAAAGCATTCATTTTATGTGTATGTAATCGAGACAGACCAACGAGATGCATTAGCGGGATATCTGAAGAAACAAGGCATACCAACAAGAATTCATTACCCTACGCCAATTCATCTGCAGCCTGCATATGCCTACAAGAGACTAGGACAAGGCAGTTTTCCTGTGGCAGAAAGAAAAGCTAAACGCATTTTGGCAATACCAATTTTTCCTGAACTGAAAAAAGAAGAGCAGGGCTACATTGCTGAGCACATAAAGAAATTCTTCAAGAGTTAGCCGCCTTTTTTCAACAATCTCTCTTTTTCCTCCTTATCCATTTTCTTTGCTGCGATCTCCTTGCGATAATAATCAGCTAATTCTATGTGGTTCTCTTCTTCAGCCTTTCTTAACTTCTCTTGATGCAGCATAATCTGTTGTTCAAGCGAATCTATTCCCTTTTGCAATCTCTTTTTTCTATTTGCCAATTTTTCCCAACAGATGCTTAATCTCTTTTTTTGTAACCTTTAGTATCCTTTCCATTAGATCTATTCCTATCTTTAATTCCTTTTCTTCATGTTCATCGCTTATCATTTTATATGCAGAATACCATATGTTATATTCCTTCTCAGCTATTCCCTGCCGCATCATCCAATGTTTAAATTCCTTATTTGAAAATTTTTCTCCCTTTAAGATACAATTTATAATAAATAATCCCTTTAATCGCAAAAAAGACGAGTAAGCAACAGCATAGGATGTTAAAAACATGCCATCTAACCTGTCAAGCTCCAGAAATTCTTGGTTGCTTTTTGTGTGCTGCTGCGTATCCTTAAGAAATTCCTTTAAACCAACCTTACTGATGTTTATTCTTCTAGCTTCTTCAAATAACCTAGCATTTATTATTGGTTCGATCTCCTGAATGATATTATAGTAAAGAACAGGGTACTTCTTTATTGCCTCGCTTATTCTATCCATAGAAACTGATAAAATGTCTATACCTTTCTTTTCGATACTTAGTTTTACATCCCTATTGGTGATTACTAATACATCAATGTCAGACCATTTAGTCTGTTCATTCCTGGCATAAGATCCATAAATCCCAACAGCTACAATATCTTGGAAATAAGGTTCTAGCAATTGAAGGATCTGCTTTTTCATTCCTTGCTTGGTCTTTTCTGGAAGGATAACAATAACTTTTTCCCCTAACCAATCCTTTGGGACCCATACAGCTCCTCCATTCCCAGATTTGACCACTGTCTTTTGAATCTGTTCTTTAATCATTTGCTGCATAGTCTATACATGTCTATACAACTATTTAAGGCTTACGCACTAGAACTACTTCACATTCCTGCCAGTAACTGCCTTCTTGATAATGCCTACGAAATACCCAATATATTTCATAGAGTGGTAGAATGGAAGGAATACTACAAATGGAAGATAAGGATCACTGATGAATTGCCTAATGCTCTTCGCTATAGCAGCAATAGGAAACACTAAAAATCCCATTAACAACAAATGCTTCTTCTTTGAAGCTGCACCTATCCAGACAAACTGCTGCCAGCATTCCTTGAAGGTTGCAGGGTTATTATGATACAGGTAAGTATCCACCATCAGAGGCTTGATTCCTGAGTTGAAATAGATTGTCTGATCAGATGTGTAGCCTGCCCGCTTGTCAGGAGTCCAGTATTTGTTCCAGATTTCACGCGTTGTTACAAGAATTGCGTGCGGATGCGTGACTCTGACGCGACCACGAG
>DATDZK010000056.1:0-5960 GCA_035288725.1 Candidatus Nanoarchaeia archaeon
TTTTTACTTTCTGGAAAAACCGCCCGTCCATGCCATTAGGAATATGCACAATATTTTCCTGCCTGCCCCCATATCTTGCAATGAATGAGTCCTCCCATTTAGTGATTGCAATGATCTTTCTTGCAGTCTTTAATACATACCTTGCAAATGTCTTATGAGAAATAAACACCATGAACCTTCCGAATGTGCTCCTATATGCATCTGACCATGGGCAGTGGGTAGTGTGGATTACAGGAATATTCTTGAGCTTTCCCAGGACTGCCGCGAAAAATGAATGCGCATGCGTAGGCAAATGAGAATGGATTATATCAAATCTTTCCTTTCCTAGCTTCCAGAGAACAGATGGCCAGACTGTCACAAAGTTCACGACTCGAAACCAATGCCAGCAGCGATGCACATGCACGCAATTCACGATTTCCTCGCGAGGCTTTATGCGCCTAGTCTTGTCCCAGTCAGAGCAGTAGACATGGACTTCATGGCCCTGCTTTACCAAGCGCTCTGCAAGCTCCTCAACAACCTGGTTAACTCCGCCAATTGCAGGCTTGTAGAAGTCGCAGACATATGCTATCTTCATTCGAGAAAGCTGGAAAATTGGCTTTTTTAAGGTTGTGCACTTTAGGGTTTTTTCCGCAACAGATTCCAAATCATGCCCAGACCATACGAGACATGCATGCTGAGATAAAGGAATGGAAGCAATGGAAATGCCTTCAAATCTCTCTGGTTATGCGCTTCATAGACAGAAAACAAAATTACCAGCACAAAGTATGCAATTAATGGCCAGATGAATACTGCATGAACTGCAAGCCAGAAAGGAAGGGTAATTAAGTAAAGAACAAACAATGAAGGAATGAAAAACACAGGATTCACCATAAGAACCGGAGTCTTACTTATCTTTTCCTTCTGCATCCTGACAAAGCCGTACTTGAAGAACTGCTTGCAATAGGAAGAGAATGCTGCTCTGCGACGATGATACATTATCAATGCCGGAGTATATGCTAACCTGAATCCTGCTTTCTTTGCCCTGGCATACAGCTCAGGATCCTCACCAGGAAACAAGCGAGGGTCAAATGGCTTGATCTTCCTAAAAACTTCACGCTTGGCAATGCAGTTTGCTGACGTCAATGAATACTCATCCGCATCCAAATTTTCAGAACGCTTAGAGTAACGGGAAGACATAGTGTATGTGCCGAACCAGGAACTCATGACATAGCCTGAAGTCCTTGCAAAATACTTGTCTGACGGCGGAGTCAGCTGCGGACCGCCAACAATGTCCACATCCGGATTTTTCTTCAGGAATCTCTCTGCCTGCTTCAGATAATCCCTCTCAAGAATGCCATCGTCATCCAAGAAAACCAGGTATCTTCCCTTAGCCTTCCTGATAGCACGATTCCTGTTGTCAGATGGGTTGTAGCCGTGCTCTGTAATTACTTCAAACTCCTTTTTCTGATAGTCCAATTTTTTAATTGAGCCCATAATCTCGCAACCGCGATACGGAGCAACTGGAATTATCAATGAAAATTTCATGCTACACTATCCAGATCAAGCCTGCAAAGAAGAGCTCGATCAGCATGCAATAGACAACAACCTGCTTCTCTGTAAACTTTCCTGCGCGCATCCATATATGCGGAATAGAGTATATCTTTTCATAATAGGACATGATCTTTCCATTCTTGTAGATGCCATAGGACTTGGCCTTGAATCTTGAGCGCCACTTCAGCAAAAACTCCACAAAGAACGGAACAGAAAGAATAAGAGCAGCCTTCTCCAGATTGCCCAGGATTGCAACTGAAACCAATGATGCCCCAAGCAGATATGTCAGAGAATCACCAGGAAAGATTCTTGCTGGGAACTTGTTGTAAAGCCAGAATGCAAACAATGCTGCAAAAACAATAGCGGCAATTGCAGCTGCTGCATAGCGCTCGTTTGCATATGCATACAGGCTCATGCTGCCCATGTATATCAATCCCATGCCTGCCTCCAACCCGTTCAGACCACCAAGCATGTTGATCATGTTGGAAGCGCCGACAATGCCAATAGGAACAAACAGCAACGGATACATCAATCCAACATCCAGGCGGTCTATACCTGGAATAAAAGGCACGTAAAAGAATGTTGTTCCTGCCTTTACCACCATCAAAGGCACAGCTGTCAGCAATGTCAAGATAGGCTTCTGCCACTGCTTTAGACCTGTTGACTCCCCAATGTGCTTGTTTACAATCAAGTCATCCAGGAAGCCTATGAAGGTGATAAGCATGACAGTTGTAACTGCAGCAAACATGTACAGCAGCGAGCCTTGCCCTCCCTTGTCATAATAAAAAATCTGGATGAATATGTAGAGCATGATTCCTGCCAGCATCCCGCACAGCACCACAATTCCTCCTGAAATGGGAATAAGCTTTTTCTGGTCTTTCTTGTTCTTGTCAGGAACAACAAGCCCGATGCGCTTCAGATAACGGATCCACAACGGCATGGAGAGCAATGCGACAATGAAGCTCAGCACTGGCGCAATATACAAAAGGAATTGCATGTTCCAATGCCAGAAAAATAATTTATAAGCCTTGTGAACTGCTCAAGGAGCTTTCAGCCGCGGATCCGGGTAATCAAGCAGCAGATACTCTTCCTTTGCCTTAATTTCATCAGAATATTCTATTTTCCAGATTTTATGCGGACCAATCAGCCTGCCATAGTAAACAGCAAGAGGCGCCTGGTAGGCATCATTATATACAGGCCTGAACCCTGGAATGGTCTCGTCCAGCAGATACAGCCTGCCAAAGAGATTAGCCATGACTTTCGGAGAGATGAAAATTGCGTTTCCAAGGGGGGCATACTGGCTGCCTTCAATGCGCGGGATAATCCTCAGGCATGCAGGCATTGCTCCTGGAGCATCAAGACTATAACGCTTGTCCATGTATACGCACGAAATAGGGACATTGTACTGCTTGCCGTCCTTGTAAAGCACTGCTTCAACCTTGTCAAAGTTCATCTGCAATGAAGCTTCGCTGATGTTCACATTGCTTGCGTAAACGAGGAAGCCTATAACTGGTGTTGATGAAGGGAACACAGTGCCGCTGTATGTGTAAGTCTCATATAGCTGGACTCCTCCCTCAAACACAAAGATAGTCTGGTTGCGCGTCTCCTGCGTCCTTTGCTGGTTGTTGGAGAAGATGCCAATGGTTGCAAACCTGTCGTAATTCGCATCAGACCCAATGCTTGCATAAGCACCATATTTCCCTATCTCATCTGACACAACAAGGAGATAAGACACATTATGGGACTTCATCAATTCAAATGCCTTTGTGACATTGCTCTCTGTCAGGAGATTCCTTCCCACAAGATGGTTCCAGTAAATGAAAAAGTTCCCGCCATCAGTTACAGTTGCTCGCTCAAATCCTGACTGCACCCAATAGCCGTAATCCCACCAGTGGATAAACACGGCATCTTCCGGGGTATTTTTCCTTGCCCACTCTCCAGCAAGCTGCCATTGCTGGTTGTAGGAAGGGCCTGTGTTTGCTGCCTGGTACTTGCTGGACTGGTAGTGACCAAGAACAAATCCTTTCTGGACAAATCCCAGGGAAAAAGGACTGATGACAATTATCAAAATAACAATAACTCCAGCATACTTCATAAACTTGTTGCTGCGATGCCAGAAGAATGCTAGGGCGGAAATTACAAAGAAGGATGCGAGAATTGAGGTGATGACTGAGAACTCAAACAGCAAACGTATTGCTGATGTAGCTGCCATTACCATAATGATATACCAGATGAAGAGGAAAGCATATGTCAGGTCTATCTGCTTTGCAAGCTGATGGTATTCCTGG
The DNA here is from genome assembly GCA_035288725.1 of Candidatus Nanoarchaeia archaeon. Taxonomy (GTDB): domain Archaea; phylum Nanobdellota; class Nanobdellia; order SCGC-AAA011-G17; family DATDVL01; genus DATDVL01. The sequence goes on from DATDZK010000056.1 coordinate 3,819, forward strand.
CGATCCTTGTAAAAAGTTCTGAGGTAGAGATAAAACATGAGAACGAAAAAGCCTATAAGTGAACCGTAAAACACCAAATGGGAAATTGTTGATGCCCCATTGAAGACTGAATCTGGGGAGTATCTTGAAAAAGTGTAGCCAAATAGGAACACAGCAAAAATCCCTGTCAATTTCTTCGCTGCCTTCAATGACTTTACCGCCTCGTAGAACAGCCAAACTCCTCCCAGCAAGAATAAATAGACAAACTGCTTGCCCATCTGCGAGAACCAGTCCACGACAAAGGGCTTCCTGTTTTCCGCAACTGTAAGTGTCCAGCGAGTCTCCCCGTATGCCTTGAAGACGTACTGCATGATATGCTGCGACTTTGTTATTATATATGAAGGCCCGAATATGACTGAGACAAGGATTGCTCCTACTACCAATGAAATAAGCAGCGTGCCAACCCATGCAGGCATCCTTTCTTCTATCTTATGCCTTATTTTGAGATAATCCTTCTTGAAGACAAAAAAGTCAACAAGAGCAAAGATGAGCGCGACAAATGCTATGCCTGTTGTTACTGATGTTGCAAACGCAAGCACGCCACCAAACTTACCTGAAAGCTGAATAAAAATCATGCCCAGGCCAAGCCAGCTTACATACAAGTAGAAATCCTTCTTTTCAAACCTGTCAAGGAAGATGCTCAGGAGAGTAAATGCGCCTATAATAAACAATGCAAAGTTAGCATTGCCTGCAGTGTGCCTGCCTATGAACACCAGGAATGCAGAAACTGCACCGTAGAGCAATGATTTTGATAACTTTTGCGACTGGTATGCAACAATGTAATAATACAAAGTCATCACAAACAGCATCATTCCCAGAATGTCGTGGTCAGAGCTTCCTGCAGTGCTCCTGAAGACAAATGTTGGAATCACAGTAATGAACAGGCTGGCCAACAATGCAATCCAGTCATTCTTGAATATTTTTCTTACCAGCAAGAACAAGAAAAAAGTCATGACTGCCATTGCAATAACAGGATAAATAATGTCCACGTACGCAACAGTCAGATCCTTGTCAAAGAGATGCAAGAATTTCCAGAGATAGGCTACGAAGTAAGATGTGAATGTACCTATCTTGCTTAAGTCAGCACCTACAGGAACAAAACGCATGTCATCAACTGCAGGAAGCTTTCCATGCTCAGCAATGTACTCAGCATAACGCAAAAACACTGTTGAGTCCAGCTCTGCAGTGATAACCTGGCCTGTGGTATGATCCTTCAGCAGAGGAATGTTTGCTGAGCGGATTGAAGCGCCAAGCCAGATGATAAGAATAAGCAAGATATAAACAATCCACTTCTGGTTCTTCATTGCAAATGCTATGAGCGATGCCTTGCGCTGCTGCAGATCCTGTTGTTCCATGAGTCAGAAGAATGCTGGAGTGATGTACACTTCAAGTAGCCCTGCCACCACCAAAATCACAAATGCCAGCATGATCAAGTCAACAGCATCCAGAATGATCTTTTTGAAGTTTTCGGTTCCAAAATCATGCTTGATGACTGCAAAGGATATGATCCCCCCAGCCATGCCTCCAACAAAATATGCGAGAATCTCCGGGATGCCATGGATGAAATAACGCAGGAATCCCAAAGAAAAAGTGTGAAAATATCCGCCAACCTGAACCCATCCTGCCTGCGCAGCGTACTCCCCGATGTTGTTCCTTACAAAGTTGCCAATGGCAGCAGAAATGACTGAAGCATTCCATGTCAAGATGAATATTGCTCCTGCACCATAAAAGAAAGCAAAGAAGATGCTGAAAAGAAGCACCTTAACATTGTTGGTCAGAATCTGGAAAAATAATCCTGCTGGAGAAGCAGCTGCAGAGCTTATGACATTCTGGGAGCTGATTATATTTTCCCCAGTAATGACCTTTCCTGTAACTGCAGCTACCCTGGCATTGATGCTTTGAATAGTCTGGATCTGCGAGTTGAATGAAGTCTGCACCATCTCGTCCGGAAGGAAGACATACCACAAAGAGAATGCCACAACAAATCCAAGGAACATCAATGTCAGGAACTTCAAGGCACGCCAGTGCTGCTTCAACCTTCCTTTTTCTGTTTCCAGCTTGTCATCCATCCTCTCTTCACGGGAAAACGTGCGGTGCACCAAT
>DATDZK010000057.1:0-4648 GCA_035288725.1 Candidatus Nanoarchaeia archaeon
TTTATATGCATTGCCCAGGCACTTGTCGAGTGGCAATTTTTGTCTAGTGCTTTTTCCGGTTTTTTTGATTTTTTTCGAAAAAGTTGCGGAATCCCCGGAAGATTTGCGGAATATCTGGATTCAGTCTTTCCTTTCCCTGAAGCTGCTGGCAATGTCAATGATGTACTTGCCGTCTTCCAGCTTATAGACCAAAGGCCTTCCCTTAAAGATGTCCACAAGGTCAATCTCGAACTTCCCTGGCTTAAGCATCCTTATGCTCTCCAAGTCAAGCACAACAGGCTGCTCAGGCGCCTCGCCTTCCTCTCCTGCCTCCTCTCCAATAAGGTCAAGCGCATCCTTCTCAAGCTGCTTCTTGTCATGCTCAGTCAGCTTCGCAGTAGCTTCCTTGACAGTCTCAACATCCTTCTTCTTCATGAAAAAAAAGAACTTTCCTCCGCAGCTTCCGCATCCTTGCAATAGCTCCTGGGAAGCATCTTCAAACAACCTTCCGCACTTGACGCACTGGTGTGGCATGGCAATAATCCAACGAAGAAGGTTATTAAGGTTTTCTAGAAATGGAAAATTATATAAGTATTAAAATACACGTACGTGTATATGGCAACAAAGACATTGACAATAACAGAAGAGGCCTATGACCGCCTTGCCTCTAAGAAAAGGGAAAATGAAAGCTTTAGTGAGGTAATTAACAGGATCACAAATAAGAAAAGCATCCTGGAATATGCTGGAATACTGAGTGAAAAGAGCGCGGAATCCTTAAGGAGGAGCATAGAAGAAAGCAGGGCATCAAGCAAAAGGAGAATGAAAGAAATTGATTCTAGACTCAACAGCAGTAATTGACTTCCTAAGAGACAATCAGGAAGCAAGATTTAGGATAAAAGAGATGGAAGAGAAAAATGTGATATTTGCAACTACAGCAATCACAAGTTTTGAGTTATGGCAGGGAAATATGAACAAGAAAGAGGAACAAAAATTGCGAGAGTTCCTTGGCACTTTAGTTATTTTCCCTTTCACAGAAAAGGATGCGCAAATTGCAGGCACTATTCACAAGGCATTGAAAAGGCAAGGCCTGGATATCCAGCCAGAAGATAGCATGATTGCAGGCATAGCAATGGCGGCACAAGAGCCAGTCTTAACAAAAAACATAAAGCACTTTGAACGAATTCCAGGGCTGATAATAGAGACCTACTAGTCTGCGTTTCTGAATTTTTATAAATGTTTCTACAAAAAACCCGGAAGTTCTGTAGAGAAAATCCAGAAGATTTCCGGAAAATTCTGCAAAGAGTATTTTAAGGAGGAAACCTTGTCAGATAAAGAAAATGATGCATTATAATATAATATACACACTGTACAAAAAAAGAAAAGTATTTAAGGAAGGATAGATAACATATGGATGAGGTTTCAGTAGGGTGCAAAGCAATCTTAAGAAGAATGCTGAACAGGAATATCATCAGAGGTAAGCATTTGCCTGAAACTATCTGCTTGAGCTGGATAAAAAATATTCCGAAACAGGAGCGCAAACAAGCAATAAAAGACTGGGAACAGTGCATAAAGGAAGGGCTGGTGCTCACAAAGCCAAAGCCTTCAGACAGGCATGTATTCCTAAACCCTCATCAAATAGAAGAAATAAAGATTCTCATAGGAACAAAATGAAAAGAAAAAAACTAGAACCAGGAGCATTTGCAAGGGTATTCGGAACTACCCCCAGAAACATAGTCATTGAATGCTTTTTAGAGATGCGTGGCTTAGACTATAGTATAGGGGACATTGCAAGAGAAATAGAGCTGAACCGCATGACTGCTTACAAGGCAATAAGAAAACTAGAACAGGAAGGATATCTCACAAAGACAAGAAAAGTAAGCGGCAGCCAGCTCTATAAGCTAGATGAAAATAATCCAGAAGTGAAGATCTTGATCAAGACATTTGATTTAATAATCAATGCTGCAGCAAGAGGATATGAAAGGCAAAAGCCAGAAGCAATGACAATAAGGAACTAGCGCTTCTTTTTCTTCGCCTTAGCCCTGCCACCAACTACCTTTCTTCTTGGGCTGGTCCTTCTTACAGGAACAGATGTGAACAGTTGTATCTTGTTAGGATCCCTTCTTATTTCCTTAATCAAAGTGGCAGGCCCAATCACAGTTATTCCCTCCCTGTCTCCAATCAAGGCCTTGTAAAATTCCTTCTTCAGCCTGCCAAACAAGTCAGCACTCACTTCCTCAGGATATATCGTGCAGATCTCAATCCCAGTAAACTTATTTCTTATGCTTTCCATTGTCTTCTCAATCAGTCCAGTCTCCTCCTCTGGCCTTAGCCTTCCCTGCATAAGCACAATCTTCTCTTCCTTGACAATGTTTAGCAGCTTCCTAATTCTTGCAGACGAATCCAGCCTCTCAATGTCGCTGTACGGCACAAATTGCAGTGTTAACATGTTCACCTCTTCCTTATGATCCTAAACAGGCTTTCATAAAACTCCTCAATATTGGTTCCTTCCAGAGCAGACATCCCGACAACATCATACTGCGGGAAAGCGCTTTCAACTTTCTTTATGGATGCCTTCTTCAGGTCCAGCTTGTTGGCAACAATCAGGACAGGAATATCCCTGGCTGCTAAATTCCCTATTATGGTCACATTGACCTGGCTGTACGGGTTCTTGGTTGCGTCCAAGACAACAACAACGCAGTCCATTTCGTCCAGCCATTTGATAGCCTCAATCACTCCCTTCGTCGCTTCCTTTGCTCTTTTCTTAGCCTGCTGCTCAGGCATCTTGTATTTCATGAATTCCTCATAGTCAATCTTTGTGGCAATCCCTGGAGTGTCTACTAATGTGAAGCTGAGCTCCTTCCCCCTGTGCTTGATAACAACAGAATCCTTCAAGGTGACATTTCTTGTCTCATGCGGTATCTTTGATGCAATTCCAATTTCCTCTCCAAGCCAGTCCTTGCAAATCCTGTTCGACAAAGTGGTCTTCCCGGAATTCGTAGGCCCATAGAACCCCAGCTTTATCTGCTTCTTGTTCTGAAACATCTGCAGAAAAATGCGCTTTACAAAATTTGTTAGTATGCGTAGCAAGGTTATCCCCTTTTTGGTTATGCATCTGAAGGTCAAATGTGCTTTAAAAGCATTGTGGTGATGGTTCCAGAAAATTGCACAAAAACCAGAAGCTATCTGGAAATGTCCAGAAGATTTCCGGAAAATAAGGCAAAAGGAATATTAAGGGGAAAGATGTAACAATAGGTATGGAAAAGGGCGATAAACATTCAGGCAATCTCTTTTTGGGCATTTTCGCAGTAATGGCAGGGTTATACCTGCTTATTACAGGATACACTATTGTAGGAATAATCGGCATTGGCATAGGGCTTTGGCTTGTAGGAAAATGAAAAAAACAGAAATCGAGAAAAATTGCTTAGACCTGGAATATAAGAAACAATTGCAAATCATGAATGCAGTGATTATATTAGCAACAACAGGAATAATCTCATTTATAGGAACATTTATCTGGAACAAGGATCTATTGTTGTTGGGAGCTGCAATATCATTTGCCATTTTAGTGGTTTGCAGGATAATCTACGCAAATATTAACAGGAAACTGCAGGAAATCGCAGAATCTATCAGGAGCTTGAAGGAAGTCTGAAGGAAACGCAGTTTTTTCATGGCAACAGCCGCTTAACTTCAGATGTCAACAACAATCCTTGCCTTCCAGTAATCTTTCTCTTTCTTAACTTCAAAAAGATGCATTGTTATTGCCTTTATGTCATTTCCAAGATCATGCCTCTCAGGATTGATTTTCTCTCCCTTCAATTCAGCAGCCAGCTGGTAATTTTTATTCTTTTTTAATTTTATCTTAACTGTCTTGAAAACCAGATAATCCCTGTCCTTCAAAAAGACTATTTCATTTAAGAAATCAAAAAGCAGCGCATCCAGCTTTGCATTGCTCAATTGAATAACTCTCTTCTCTTTCGCATTTACAGTTCCAACATTCACCATGGTCTCAAGCAAGGCTTCAGCCGCGTGCTGAAACAATTCCTCTTCATCCTTGCCGTAGGCCTCAAATGCAATGTCAGCTATGGCAATGTCAGGAAGGAATACGTATTTTTTCATGAGAGCAAGAACGCAAAAAGACTACTTAAATCTTAGCTCCTGAACAGGTGCGGATTTTTCTTTTTCAGCTTCTGCATTATTCTAGTAACAAACGGCACGCTTCCTCCCCTGATATAAAAATAGCCAAGAATGCTGATGAATAAAGCTCCCACCATGTTCACAATCAAGTCCCACATTGTATCTATTAATCCGTTCTTCTGCATATTGAAAGGCAATAAGCTATCCACAGCAAACTCATATATCTCCCACACTGCTCCTGCAGCCATTGCAAAGCTGAATGCAAACAATGCAATCCAGAAAGGCCTTGCTTTCACCTTGTCCCTTCTATATAAGGTATACATGATTATGAATCCCAAAAATCCAAAAGCAACTCCAGCACCAGTATGAAGGGCCACATCCCACCACCAGTAATGTATATAGTAATAATTTAGGCTTCCCAAGTAAAGTGCTACATACACAAACGCAGCTGTGATGAACTCAAATTCTACAGGCAGGTAGATCTTGTATCTCCCTTCAATGAACTGCGCCAGGAAAGTCAGCAGCAAAAGAAAAA
>DATDZK010000058.1:0-3186 GCA_035288725.1 Candidatus Nanoarchaeia archaeon
AGCTTGCATATGAGAGTTTGCAAGTGCAAACTTTGTATCTTTCTTCTTTAGTGCAACAGCAGAACTGCCCTGCCTTAATCAACACTCTGGAAAAAAGCATCTATGAAACCGAAAGGACAGCACAACAACTGGAATCTTATATCCATAATACAGCACAAGAGGAAGATTTTACTGTGACCAAAAGAAGGTACATCCTAGCGCAAATAAGATACTGGCTGCTTGCGCAGGAAGTGAAGAAAGTGTGCGGAGGAGAAGCAGCGTTCGTCCTGTACTTTTATTCTGTTGATCCTGAGCTGTGCGATGCATGCGACACGCAAGGAGTTATCTTGGGATACCTGAAGGAAAAGCTGAAGGAAAAGCTGATGATCTTCTCTTTTGATGCCAAATTCGCAGAAGAGCCTCTAGTTCCAATACTGACATCTACTTATAGAATCAGAACAACACCTTCGCTTGTCATCAATGGCAAGACACATGATGGGCTTGTCACGAAGGAAGAAATTCTCAAGGAAATCTGCCCTGCGTACAAAGAGCAGCCTGACATCTGCAAGGAGCTAGATGAGTAACTGCGACCTGTGCGGAAGGGAAGCAGGATTAGTAGGGGCCATAGTTGAAGGAAGCCTGCTGCAGGTGTGCAAGGCATGCACTACATATGGAAACGTTGTGAAGATTCCTTCAATAAAGCACAAGGCGAAAGAAAAGATAAAAACTATTATGAAAGAGCAAGAGGATGTGAGCCTGATTGTTGGTGATTACGCACAGAGAATCAAGCAGACGCGAGAGCAACTTAAACTTACGCAGGAAGATCTTGCAAAGAAGCTGAATGAAAAGGAGAGCTTCCTGCACAAGATTGAGCAGGGGAAGCAAGAGCCGCCTCTAGCGCTGGCGAAAAAGATTGAGCATATACTCCATATACATCTTATTGAAGACTACCAGGAGCAAGGAATGAAGCCTGCTGCGCTTGCAAATGAGGGCCTGACTATTGGCGACCTGATAAGGCTTAGGAAGAACAAATGAAACCTCGCCCTGTTTATTATGGATGCCTGCTTTTTCTCGGCTTTTTTGTATTCATTATTGCTTACAGCATCAAGCTTGGGGATGGATACTACATTGTTGACAGCATTAAGTTCATCCTCCTGATGATTATATTTTACTGGCAGTATGAAAGACTTAACTTCAGCCCATGGATATTCTTTGGCCTGGGGGTTGTAATGACGCTGCATGATTTTGGAAGGTTTGGCGCGTTTAACTGGACGTTAGGAATATTCTCCTGGGACATGCTGACACATTTTGCAGCCTCGTTCATAATTGCTATTGCACTATTCGCTGCGCTTTCCAAGATAGAGATGCCTGCTTTTTGGAAAGGGGCTATGATATTCTTTATCGCCCTTGGGATTGCAACTCTTGGGGAATTTGCTGAATTTGGAGGCGCAATTAAAACACCTGATGGGAAAGGAATTTTAGGAGTTGAGTCCTTGGGATCGCCAATTCCATGGCTAAGCCCTGATTACTGGGACACTATGAAAGACTTGGTACTGAATGCAGCAGGAAGCCTTATTGGAATTGCTGCATGGCTACTTCGCAAGCGGCATTCATGATGCCAAATTTATTTTTTCAGATTAGCCCTATGTATCTCAATCTCATTTTCATTTAAATTAGAAACGATCTCATCAAACATTGCAATAAATCTTTTCCCATATTGTAACATTTTTTCAACCTGTTCTTCCTTGTCAACTTTCATATAATATTGTGCATCTATTCTTTTATCCTTGTGATCATTTATTATTTTCGTTTTATCATCCCCCAATAGGTGGGCTACAGCCAAGATAGAGCAAAAATGATTTTCACATTTCACGCCAATTCTCTGTAGAAAAGAGTATAAGGCATAATATTCTGCATAATACATGACTACTGTTGCCCATAACAAATCCCTGTCCTTGAAGTTCTTCTCGGCTCTTTCCAAAGAAGATTTTGCTTCTTTAAGATATGACTTTGCAAGCCATCTTTCAGGTTAAAACACCACTGCAGTTTTCTATTTTGCATGATGCCACCACATCACATCAACATAAAATGAGTGATCATTTAAGATAACGTGACTTTCTTCTATCTCTTTAATTAAGGTTTCTTGCTTTTCCAGCGCTTTGACAAAGGACTTCTTTGTAATCCGGATATCATGGACCTTGTAAGGGAGAAGATGCAATGGCAGCTTGGTCCCTTCTGCTGCAATTATCAGCAAGTCCAAATCAGAATCGTCTTTTGCAGTGAATTTTGCAAAGCTACCAAAAACGATTATTGGAATGTCTATATGTTCCTTCATAAATAGTTTGCATTGTGGATACTTCTCTAAAAATGCTTGGGTTTTGTAAATCTCTGCATGCAACAGATACAATTTTGATTTGACATTATCTAAATTAAGACTAAAATATTTGTTTTTCCCCTGAATTCTACTTTTTAGTATCTTGTCTTTCTCCAGAGAAGAAACTGCCTGTTGAACATTATTAAGTGGAATATTTGCCAATCTACTTATTTCCCTGAGATATACATTTCTCTTATAGTCTCCAAGATACAACTTAATGATCTCCAATTTATTGTTCCTTTTTAAGTACATATGTACTAATTTTAGTACAATACTATAAAAACCTTTCGCTTCGGGAATGTTTATATAGGATAGAAACAGGCTTATAGGACATGGAACTTGAACTTAAAAAAGCTGAGAAAGATGATGCCATACTAGAAATAAAAGGAGAGGACCACACTTTCTGCAATGCTTTGAGAAGAGAACTGTGGGAATCTGGAAATGTTGATGCTGCTGGCTATACTATCGCACATTCCCTGACTGCAAGCCCTGTTCTGGTAGTGAAAGCAAAGGACCCGAAGAAAGCTTTAGAAACTGCTTCAATGCATCTGCGCGAGAAGTTCAAGGAACTGAAAGGCTTGTTCAAGAAAAAATAAGAGGAGGTATCTAGTATGGGTTTACAGAACACCTGGGCGAAAGTCCTGGGATTTGTGCTGCTGATTGCAGGCGTTCTTGGGTTTTTCCAAGGGGAGATGCTGCTGAATGCATTTGGCGTCAATGCGCTGCATAATCTGGTGCACGTTATCTCAGGCATTGTCGGCATCTGGGCAGGATTCGGAGCTGCAAGCTTTGCACAGAACTACAACAAGTGGTTTGGCGTGATCTACCTGGCC
>DATDZK010000059.1:0-4580 GCA_035288725.1 Candidatus Nanoarchaeia archaeon
CAAAACAGGTTTGACTGATATCTACAGTATCTCAGAAAATCCCAGAATTACTTGCCAAATCTTCTCTGTCGTATTTGATATTCTTCCAGGCATTGCACAAAATGTTTTTTATCAAACTCCGGCCATAAAACATCTGGCAAAAAAATCAACTCAGAATAGCTGCCCTGCCATAATAAGAATCCACTTAAGCGGGTTTCAGCAGTCCTGATAATCAAGTCTGGCTCGCTTTTCATGTACAGATGGTTAGCAAAGATTTCTTCATTGATCCTGTCGACGTCAAGGGTTCCTTGCTTAATCTCCTCAGCTACTTTTCTTACAGCATCAACAACTTCTGCCCTGCCGCCATATGCAATTGCAAAGTTCACAATATACCCGTCATTGTTCTTTGTTTTCTCCATGATCTCCTTGACTTTTTTCTGCAGATCTTCCGGAAGCATTGAGATTCTTCCAATCGCATTGATTCTGATATTGCGTTCCATGACTCTCTTGTCTTTTAGCAGCTCATCAAACTCTTTCCTGAAAACGTCCATCAGGTAGTCAAACTCTTCTTTAGGCCTGTTGAAGTTCTCCAAGGATAAAACATACAATGTCAATTCATGGATGCCGTATTCTCTGCACCACTCAAGGACATTCTCAATTTTTTCTCTGCCCCACTCATGCCCCTTCCATGGCTTTAGCATAAGGCGCTTTGCGAATCGTCTGTTCCCGTCCAGGATGATTGCCAAGTGTCTGGGAACGTTGCTGGTAGTTGGTTGCATAGTGTTCACGTGTTTTATTGAATGAAGGTTTTTTGGTGCTTTTTAAACATTATGGACATGTGTTTTTTGAGCAGAAAAGTTATAAACTATCCAAATTCAAGTAGCCCATGTTCACTTTTCTCAATAAAAGAAAGGCCAAGCGATGGTGCAGTGAGCGCAGTCTTGATATTGATTTAGACCTGTATTCTCTTGTTAAAGATGGCAGGGAATATTATGTCATCAGCAAGGGCATGGCAAAATTAGACTGGCAAGGTCTGAATGTTGTGCATATGGGCTTGGATGCAAGAAAGATTATTGCACAATCACCAAAGAAGTGACCACATTGTTCTTGTCGAGGGTAAACCTGATGACCATCTCAGGTCGCAAATCATCTCTGGTAGTTATTATGGTATCTTGTCCATTAGGTAATCTGATGCGGTAACGGGAAAGTCCTGTTTTCACGACAACAATGCCTTCATAAACAGTTTCAGGCTGCACAGCAGGCTCTTCCTCAGCAGGACTTTCTTCATGTGTTATTTCAGGAGCATCCTCTCGTTCGTCTGCAGCAGGCATTTTTTCTGGTGTGGCTGGTGCAGCAGGCTCTTCCTGCAGTTCAGTAATGGTGTCAATAGTCACAACTTCCCCAGTATAAGCGCATCCGCTCAGGATAATTAGTGCAATCAAAATTGGAATTATGCGCATCATTTCAGGATGCAATATGTATTTATTAAGGTTTGCCTAATCTTAGGCTTTGCACAATGAATCAAAAAATATTTTTTCTGCGCAAAGCCAGCACTACCATAAGCTATTTATAGGTTAATAGCTGGCTATTTCAAAAAGAGGATATATGGTAAGCAGGAACTACATCTACGAGGCATTGAAGGTAAAGGCAACTTTGGCAATTGACTTTGATGAATTTTACAAGCGCATGTGGCGCTGGTTCCAGTACAATGGCTATGGCGATCCTGTGGAAACCGACTACCGTGATTTTGATGGCGGCCAGACACTGGAGATAAGGTGGGTATGCAAGCGCAATGTCGACCCGTATATCAATTATTTTGTCACTGTAGACTTCTTTCCTGTAGGCATGAAGGAGGTTGAAGTTGACCAGGGAGGGGTAAAGACAAAATTGCAGCGCGCTGCCTACGAGTTGAGGATTACTGCTTATGTTGAGAAGAATCCAGAGAAGTTCGGGCTGCTGCACAAGCTTCAGGAAGTCTTCGAGAAGTACATTGCAAAGGAGCGGATGGACAGATATGAGAAAGAGCTGAAGGCTGAGGTAGACGCGTTCATTGCAGAAGTGAAGTCATTCTTTGGCTTGTATGGCGCTGTTGTGTGATTTTCTGTAATCCTGCACCCAGCTTAAAACAAGCAGAACTCCCCCAATAGTATTCGCAATATCCGCTACATTGAACCACGGAGAAAAGAATGGCACATGAATGAAGTCAGTCACAGCTCCGAGAAATATCCTGTCAATAAGATTGCCAGTAGCTCCGCCAAGGATGAAAGGAAACGCAAGGTGGTCATGCTTTCTGCAGAATAGGATAACCCCAATAACAACAATGCTTGCAATTATGAAAATTAATTGCTTTCCCTGCAGTATTCCAAAAGATGCTCCTTCATTGTACACAACAGGAAGAAATTTCCTTGCAATTATCTTGGTAAGCTGGTCAAGAGCTATAATAATCGCAGCAATCCATAGCAGCCTTTTTACCATTGTCGTTTCTGTGCTTCATAAGCAACGCGTTCAAGGTTTGCCAGTCTTTGGTGAATATTTTCAAGCCTGGCATTGATCAGGTCTAGCTTGCTGTGTATCAGCGCAACATCCTTGCTAAAGTCTTCATTTACAGCAGGATGCAGTTGCTCTTGCTTCTGCTGAAACTCTGGCAGTGTTCTCGCCTCTTCTTTTTTCTTGCCAAACAGCCCCATCCTAACAAAAAGCCTTATAAGTTCTGACTATTTAAATATTCGTTTGAAGAGGTGGCATGGCAAAATTCATCAGCAAGCTTCTGGGCATTGAAGAGAGAGAAGAGAAGGAGGAAAAGCCAAGGGAATGGCAGGAGCCAAAAAGCTTCAAGAATCCTGTTCGCGGCCCGTTGAAGATCACTATAAATGCTCCTACTGCAAATGTGGAGCGCTATTACTTCTGGATCATCCGCTTTCTTGAGAAAATAGGGGCTTTCGGCAGGGGATACTCAGGAGACAAGGGATATATTTTGAAGATAAAGGATGTCTACACTTCAGCAGAAACATCCTCTTACTGGGGCAATGTAGAGCAGAGGAAAGGAGCGCAGCAGGATCGCATTTCTCAGTACCTTGCAAACATTGGCAAATTCATCAAGGATTTGTTCCAGATTGTCAGGGAGCTAAGGATCCTAGATGAGCGCCTTGGCTATTATGACGGCATCAGGAAGGGAGAGAAGCCTGCAGACATTGCATTGAAGGGAATCTGGATTGACATTGTGGAAGGGGGAGGAAAAAATCCTTCGTCAGTTTACGGCCTGGCAGCGCAGGTAGGATTTGTAACACTGCCAGACCTGTTCTTTGACACTTTTGTAAAGCCAGGAGACAGTGTTGAGAAGGCAGTTTCAGGATATGAAAGCAAGGGCATAAACAGGAAAGTCAGGGAAGTGCTTGCAAGGAAGCTAGAGCAGTATGCTTTGTGGAGGGACAATACTGAAAGGGAGCTAAGGCAGCGCAGGAAGTTTGTCCTGCTTTATTTGGTGCAGGAATTTAATGTCATCAAGATGTATGCAACATGGCTCAAGCCTTACCTGGAGAACGTCAAGAAGCTTCAGCAGCATGCTGACCCTGCAAGCTATGACATTGCAACAGCATTTGACACTGCAAAAATAGAGCTTGAAGTCCTGGCTGTCAGGAAGCAGTATGAAATCATGACCTACTATGGCAACAAGGAAGAGCGGGATTATGTCAAGAATTTTCCAGTTCTTAGAGTGAGAATAAAGCATGTCACTATCCCGCAGATGGCATACCAGCAAGAATACCAGCGCGGTGCAATCCACACAGGCCACACAGAAATTACTATAGACGGCCTTGTTGCCTCAAAAGAGGATCTTGAGGCATACAAAAGAAGGTCAGACTACGACACTTTTGAAGTGCTTGCTGCAGTGGACCAGACAGTAGAGGCATTGCGCGACGATCTTGAGAAATATCTTAAAGATGCTGTGGAATCCTACAAATTAGAGAGTGTAAAGGGATTGTTTCCTTTTCAGGAGAAAAAAGAAGAGAAAGGTTCCCAGTCTATCTTTGAGCCGTTCAAGGCATTGCTTTCAGGTTTTGCAGAAATTGGCAAAGTCCCTTTCAGCTGGAAGGCAAAGGAAGAAAAGGAAAAAACAGGAGATGTGAAAATTACCAGAAAGCAGGAAGAAGAGGAAAAAAAAGCTGCGAGTGACAGCATCAATACAGAAGTATTTTTAGTGTACGACGTCTTTAAGAAGGCGCACAAGATGTTTACTCCCTAACCATGGACCAGCGCGCCTGGATAAAATTAAAGGAATCACTGAAGAAGCTCCCTCCATTAGACCAGAGAATTGCTTTGGAAAGGCAGCTGCAGGGAATTGAAGACAATGCTATGAGGCAGGAGATTCTTAAGATGCTTGCCATGCTTCCTCCTACAATAAAGCTAGAAATCCAGCCGCCAAAGCAGGAAAAGGAGAACGATGCGTGGAAATCCCTTGGCAAGTCTGTTGCCACATTTACTTTCAAGAGGCAGGATGCAGATGACCAGGAGGAAAAGCCAAGGCTTGCAGAGTTCAGGGCCCAGACTCCCACATTGGACACTTTAGTAGAGGAAACACCGGCAAAGAAAGAAGAGGAAAAGCC
>DATDZK010000060.1:0-2278 GCA_035288725.1 Candidatus Nanoarchaeia archaeon
AATCACGGCCAGACATAACTGCAGTCTCAAGATTTCTGTACCTAGATTCCTCGCGCATGACATTTATGCCCTGCAACAAGCGTATGCCGTCCAGAGGCTGCCGCATATCAAGGTCAGTAAGAACTAGGTCTGGAATTGTCACATTATTGAGAATTTCAACAGCGCTTTCAAGGCGGTCAGCAGTGGTAACAAAAAACTTTTCACCATACATTTCCCTGACCAATTCCCTGATTGGCTCTTGGTCATCTACCACAAGAAGATGATATTTTTGGCTCATGCCTTATCCTACACGCTTGCCATATTTAAACCTTTCCTTTTTGTAGCCCCTATAAAGAAGTAACATCTATTCAACGACGCCTTTAAAAATCAATTATGGCTCCTTAAATCATGCCCAAGGTCTTGCTAGAGAAAGTTATCCGCAAGCATGCCTTAGAAAATGCTATAAAATACCAAGGAAAGGCAAATGCAGGATCTGTCATTGGAAAGGTGATTTCTGAGTTCCAAAAAGAGGACAAGCAAAAGCTAATTCAAAAAGTCCTGAAGGCAGTGAAGGAAGTCAATGAACTTTCCCTGGCAGAGCAGCTGAAAGAAGCAGAGCAGCACTATCCTGAGATCCTGGAGAAAAAGGAAAAAACCAAGGAAGAAAGAATATTGCCTGAGCTGCCGAATGTCAATAAAAAGGTAGTGATGAGGTTTGCCCCATACCCTTCTGGGCCACTGCACATAGGAAATGCCCGGCCTGCAATACTGAATGACGAATACTGCAAGAAATACAATGGAAAACTGCTGCTGATCATTGATGACACAATTGGCAGCGAGGAAAAAAACATTGAGCCTGATGCATACAAGCTAATTCCGGAAGGACTGAGATGGCTTAAAGTGGAGCATGACAAAAATATAATCTACAAATCAGACAGGCTGGAGACTTATTACAAGCATGCAGAAGAGCTGATTAACAAAGGTGGAGCGTATGTGTGCAGCTGCCAATCAGAAACATTGCAGGAAAAAAGAAGGAACAAGGAAGAGTGCGCACACCGGGGGCAGGATATTGCCATGAACCTTGAATTATGGAAGTCAATGTTTGATGCTAAGGAAGGAAGCGCTGCATTAAGGCTGAAAACAGACATGCAGCATCCTAATCCTGCATTCAGGGACAGGGTGCTGTTCAGGATTTCTGACAGGGAGCATCCAAGGGTTGGAAAGAGATACAGGGTGTGGCCAATGCTTGAATTCAGCTGGGCTGTTGATGATTATCTGCTTGGAATTACTCATGTTGTCAGAGGAAAGGAACTTATGATTGAGAGCGAGATGCAGAGGTTTATCTGGAATATTCTTGGATGGAAAGGGCCTGAGCTTCTGCATACAGGACTGATCCAGTTTAAAGGAGTGAAATTGAGCAAGAGCAAGAGCAAGCAGGAAGTGAAGTCTGGAAAGTACACTGGGTGGGATGATCCCAGGACATGGAGCTTGCAAAGCCTAGAAAGAAGGGGATTCAAGCCTGAAGCTGTAAGAACATTCATCCTGAGCTTTGGCATGAACCAGACAGAGATTACAGTTCCTATTGAAACATTGCACAGCGAGAACAGGAAGCTGATAAACCTGGAAGCTAACAGGTACTTCTTTGTTGAGAATATGCAAAAGATTAAAGTTGATGGCGTGCCTAAGACATTAGCAAAGGTTGAAGCACCATTGCATCCTGAAGATGGGAAAAGAGGGAAAAGGGCATTGAAGATTGGAAACATGTTCTACATTGACGACAAACTGCAGCCTGGCAAAGTCTACAGATTAATGCACGGATTCAATTTCAAGGATGGAAAGTTCCTGAACCAGGAAGTTGATCCTGCACTGGAAGCAACACTGATTCACTGGCTGCCTGCGGACGATGATCTTGTGAAAATAGAGGTACTGATGGATGACGGGAGCAAGATTCATGGGTTTGGAGAGCCTGCATTGAGAAATGTCAAGGAAGGGCAGGTTGTGCAGTTTGAGAGGAAATTCTTCTGCCGACTAGACAGGAAAGAAAATGACAAGATGATTTTCTGGTTCTTGCACAGGTGACTTAACTTCAACTGCTTTTATCCTGAACTACGCACAATGCACAGGCAGAAATGCTTCCAGATTAACTAATATGCCTGAACAATATCATGAGATATTACCATTACAAACTTATCACAAAACGAAATATTTAAATAAATGTAATGGTACTATATTTCCATGCGGGTCATCACACGAAAAAAAGGAAATAAGTCCTATTATTACCTCCAACATTCATTCAGGG
>DATDZK010000061.1:0-3677 GCA_035288725.1 Candidatus Nanoarchaeia archaeon
TTTGTCAAGGCAGGATTTGACAGCATACTTGTGCCCAAGATGCAGCTTGATGATGTGAAGAAGAAGATTGCAAGAGCTGAGAAAAGACTGCTGCTGAATGTTGCGCGAAAGGACTTAAAGGATATTTAATTGCACGGCAGGCTAAAGGCGCCATACTCTTTCATATTAAGGAATTCTCTCTGAAATATTGCTGTATTGCAAGGAGGATCTTGCGCGCCGTATATCCTGAACAAGACCTCTTTCTGCAGATTCAATAACTCGTCGTCGCTTGGATTATGCCTAGCTGGAAAGCATACATTGTAGAGATTTTTCAGTATTTCCCTTCTCCTGTCAGTTAAAGTGTTTTTAGAAAAGTAATTCGGATATTTTGGAGACTGCAATGCTCCTTTTGGAATTGGCGGAACAACTACCTCATTGTCATGCATGACATTTCCATCTGGAAAATGCTCTGCAATAGCGCGAAGATCATAGTGGGGGCTTGCGCATGATGCCAGCCCTACCAATGTAGCTAAAGGGAGGATATTTTTCATTGCTGCTTCCTCTCATTGTCGACAATCAATTCCAGTTCTGATAAATCAACCAGGTTTCCATTGCATGCGAAGCTTGGCCTGGCAAGCCTGAGGCGCACATTTGATCCAACACCCATTGCGCCCCTAACTGCCCTATTATCAGCTGCATCTCTTGCGTCATACTGGACAATCTGGTCAGCAGTACCAACCCAGTATTCCTGGCTGCCATTTACTAACTGCACAGCATATAGCTGCTCTCCTGCATAGCCTTGTATTTTAAGTGCAAGCGCATTTATATTATTAACAAGAACAGGATTGCCTTTGATCTCTGGACTGCCATAGACAAGTTCCTGAAAATCATTTTCCTTCTCTAACTTCCCTGGCGCAGGTTCAGGAGGCTTCTCTGCTGGAGCTTGTGCTGGCTTTGGCTCTGCTGGCTTTATGTCTAATTTTGGCTTTGGACTAGGAGCAACTGATTCTGCTGGCTTATTTTCCTTGCTTTTTGCTGGTGGTGCAGCTTTTATGATGTATGCAGCAGGGATTCTCATCTTTTCATAATCTTGGTTAGCAGATTTGCAGCCTGCAATAAGAGAAATGCACGATCCTATTGCAATATTTCTTAGCGTTCCCATTTTAATTTTTGGCATCTAGAATTTTTTCAAGGTCATTTGGAGGCACTAAAACCCTTCCTTTCTCCCTGAATGAGTACTGCTGGAGATTTGTCTTCAAAATTGCCATCGGGCGCATTACCCTATTTTCAGGATCCAGATCTTTTTCCCGAAGAACTGCAAACTCGTAGATTGCGCCGCTTGCCATGCGCGAAAAATCTATTTCCTCAATTGGCACTGCGTATATGGGCAAGGTTTCCTGGACATGCTGAATATCAAGCTGATATGCCTTCACTCCTCTAACCACAACTTGCTTTCCCTTTACCCAGCCATACTTTTCCTGCATGCCAATCACAAATTCTTCTGGCTTTAGGTAATTCTCTTGCTGCTTGGGAGCAGGTTGCTTTGGCTCTGCTGGCTTTATGTCTAATTTTGGCTTTTGACTAGGAGCAACTGGCTCTGCTTTAGCAGGTTTCTTATCTGGCTCTTTTGGCTTTGCTGTTTGGACAGAATGAGGTGTACTAGCGTGCTGCCTGAACTCAGATCCATAGCCCTGCATTTCTGCACGATATTGGGCAAGCTTGCTGCTTATCTCTTCTAGCCTTTTCAATGACAGGCCTGAAGATTCCTGCAGCTGCTTTTGATACTGTCCAAGTGTATTGTTTATGTTGCCTAAATTATTTTCATAACTCTTCAAGGCTACATATTCATCTTCTGCGTGCTTTTTTAATGATATCTGCATATGCTCTTCTAAGTTTCCAATTTGATTGTTTAATTCCTGCTGCAATTCTGCAATCCTTTGCTGCAAGCCAGATACTGCTGTATTGTCTTCTTCTTTGGCTTCATTTAACTGCTGCTCGTACGCCGCAAGGCCATTTTCTATATGCTGCACCTTAGCAGACGTTTCCCTTGTTCTCCTGTTAATATCACTTTGGTCGTGGTTTCCGTACTTATTCAAGAACCACAACCCACCAATGAATGCTGTTAGAAACGCGGCTGTATAGACTGCCTTGTCAAGCAATGTTGACCTTCCATCTATCTGCCCTGCATTTGCAGGCTGAGCTTGCGGCTCTTCCAAGGTTACTTCTCCTGCGCCAAAATCTGTCATTTTGATTATTCGCAATCTGCGCGAATGCTGTATTTTCTTTCTTTGTCCTCAAACCTTATGCCTTCATGCGATTGATCTGGTTTTGCCTGCATAGGCTGAGCTTGCTGCTGCATTAACTGCGGAACATTATATGGAACAAGAATTACTCCTGGCTGGCTTGCAGGCTGGACCTGCACATAGCTGAATCCTTGCTGCAAAGGCATTCCCTGGATGATAAAGACTTCCCTGTCATCCCCAAACGGATTTCTCTTGTAGTTATTGCCCACATTAACCACTGCTTCAGTGAACGAGCATCCTGCCAGTGCTGCCAATGTCATGCTTCCTATTGCTTTTTGAATTTGATTCATCTTCATTTCCTCCTGATATATTTTTCCCCTTCTTTTTGCAACTGGGCTACACGCTTGACAAACTCGTGCTGTGTAATTGATTTTCCTTCAAACATGTATGAACTTGCGTCCCTTGCCATGAATAGCTGCGGATGCAACTCTGCTGTATCTGCCACATAAACAACACGGAAAAGACTGTCTTCTGGAACCAAACGAACGTCAGCAACTGCCATTTCATCAATAATCAATTTGCAGTACTTTGGCAATGGCGGCAAGGCGATAGCTTCCCTTGGCAATGGCGGCAAGGCGATAGCTTCCCTTCTTGTTTCTTGCCTAGGTTGCGCTTCTGCTTCAGGAACTTGCGGGGCATATGGCGCAGGCGCTTTCTCCTGCTTATCCTTCTCTGCAACTGGAACATATGGCGCAGGCTTTTCTCTTCTCAGGACATCATCAAGAACATCCTTTCTTTCCTTGTCCTTTATGACTATGCCTTCAAGCGAATCCCTTTCCTTTGCAGATGGCCCTTCAGGCTTCATTACATCATCAAGAACATCATTGACCTTTTTTGCTCCTGCGCGAACAATTTCTTTTGCTTCATCTTTTCCCTTGTCGAAATCTGCCATAACATCATTGACTTTCTCTTTTGGCTTTGGATGTGGTTCATAAGGTTCTTTTGCTCCTGCACGAGCAGTTTCTTGCGCTTGCTCCTCTTTATCTGACCCATTTGGATAAAAATGATATACTGCGAGTGCTGTTCCAATCCCTAGTATGCTATAAAGTGCAATTTTTTTTAATTTTACCATCTTGCATTTCCCTATGTTTTTCTTATTTATAAGCTTTATGGTTGTGACTATGATTGGGTAGTTACTCTCTCTTGGCTGCTTTTCCTAACAACCCCAGCATTGGGTCTATGCCGATAAACAGATTAGGATTAGCTTTCTGCGTCTCTACAAGGTTGTCCAGTGACTGCAGGCGGCGAAGTTCCATTGCTTCTGGATGGTCACGATAGTGCTCGGCTGCTTTTGCATATTTCCCGGCAATTTCTATTTCTACATCTGCCAATTCTAAACGCCCTTTTGCCTCTTCTGCTGCAATTGTTTTTTGCGCTATTTCTCTTTCCAGCTCA
>DATDZK010000062.1:0-21663 GCA_035288725.1 Candidatus Nanoarchaeia archaeon
TTGAAAGAGAAACAGAAGATGTATGTCTAACGAGATACAGAAATTTTATTTAATTTAACCTGTTCTATAACATATTCCGCAACCTTCCTCTCCTGTTCCTCAGGGTACTTTGTATCTGCCAAGGTTAATCCCTGCAATGGCTTATCTGATATTATACCAGCAGCGTAAAACCTGACCCTTCCAAGGTTTGGATACTTGCTTGCCAATCCCTGGTGCACGCCTGCAAGCGCAGACCATTCCATTTCAATAAAGTCCCCGCCTGCCTGAAGGCATTTCTCCAAGGTGCTGCGGCGCTGGCGCAATACAGATGAAGAATTAATTGTAGTTCCACCCGTTCCTAATGCAGCTCCGTCCCACTGGTTATGGATGGCTGAACTTCTCACATCTCCGCGAAGTATATCTGATTCTTCCATTGCACTTTTGGGGATTCCAATATCGCCTATTGCCAAATCAGGATTGAGCGCGCCTATCTTCCCATAATGAAACAAGTCCACAGCAATGCTAGGGAAACGTGCGCTCAAGCGGGCATATACTTGATGCAGGACATTGTGCGCCTGGTCTGCAAATGAATAATCAAATGATAGGGTATAATTGCCTGCTATATGGAATATCCTATAGTTCAGGAAGTCATTTACTCCGCGCATGCTATTCCTTAGCTCTTTCTCAGGCAGGGAGCGATGCGGGCCAAAAATCAGGGTGAGTTTCCCTTCCCTCTTAAGCGCCTGCGCATCTATCTGGCTGAATGCCTCATCAACAAGCTTAAATGCAAAATCCTGGAAGCGATGGGTTGCCTGGCAATGGTCATCACTATAATGCAGGACTGTTACAGGAATGGCCCTCTCTACAATCTTCTGCAACTCCTCTGCCTGGTCCTTGTCCCGTTCCAAACGCGTGACGCCTCTGGAGTTCACAACATGGATCTCTCCTCTTCTCCTAATAAACCAGTGGCTTTCTGTGGAGCAAGGAGGAATGTATAGAATGGACATCTGGTTCTGAAGATTATCTCTTACTTCTCTCATAGTGTAAGCATTATGAATTACTACTCCTTTCAAATTCCTGAGTATGTTATGACGCACATCTCTGTTATGCGGAAGCTTGCGCTCAAGTGTATAGCGCCTGCGTTGCTTTGCATCCATCACATGATCGTCTGCCATGCTATTTTTCATGATGTCTCATTTATAAATGTATCTACTTGATAGTAATTAATTAGTAGAAAGATTTAAATATGCCCTTTTTGCTTGTCTAGAGCATGTCCAAAGTTTATGTTGACATCGGAAAACTTGCAAGCACATTTTCAGGAACGCTGTGGGCTGGCACTGCCTTGAGCGCTGCTGCAGCATGCATAAATCCTGATGTTCTTAAGAGCCCTTCATTTGTTGCTCTTGGCGCAGGCTTTGCAGGCCTGACTGCAGCTGACTCCTACCTTAGGCATTTCCAGACACAGCATGCATTGCTGCGGAATTTCGGACTTTTTGGAACACTGCGCTACTTCTTTGAGAGCTTTGGGCCAGAATTTCGCCAGTACTTTGTTGCCAATGACCAGGAAGAGAAGCCATTCAGCAGAAATGAGAGAAGGGCAATCTACCGCAGAGCGCACAATGATACTGAACAGACAATGCCGTTTGGAACGCAGGTTGATCTTGAAGGAAGGGTAATGTTTGTCCCATCTTTGTACCCAAAAGATCCTTCTACAATAAGGCCTTATTGCGCTACATTTGGAGAAGAGCGGGGCATTTCCACTGCATATTCAATTAATCACCCCATGATGATCAGCGCCATGAGCTTCGGGGCGCTTGGAAAGCAGGCAGTGCAAGCATTAAGCCATGGAGCAAGAGAAGCAGGAATCCCATTGAACACTGGAGAAGGCGGATTAAGCAAGTACCACCTTAGCGGCGGGTGCGACATCATCTATGAGATGGGCACTGCAAAATTCGGGTGCAGGAACAATGACTCCAGCATGAATGACGAAAAGCTGCGCGCTCTTTGCAGGCACCCTGAAGTCAAGATGGTGGAGATTAAGTTCAGCCAAGGCGCAAAGCCTGGCAGCGGCGGAGTATTGCCCAAAGAAAAGCTTACTCCCGAGATTGCTGAGGCGCGGGAAGTGCCATTAGGGCATGACGTTGTATCTCCTGTAAGGCATGTTGAATGCGACACTCCTGAGCACACTGCACAGTTTGTCAGACGGGTGCAGGATGTCAGCGGACTTCCTGTTGGAATAAAGATGGCGCTGGCGCAGCCTGCAGAATTCAGAAGGCTTGTGCAAGTGATGCGCGACACTAGCTCCCTGCCTGACTATTTCGTCATTGACGGGGCAGAAGGCGGGACAGGAGCAGCCCCTCAAAGCTTCCTGGACTCACTGGGAATTCCATTGTTTCCATCGCTTGATATTGTCGTGAACATTCTTGAGGAAGAACAAGTAAGAAATCATGTGAAACTTGTAGCATCTGGCAAACTAGCTACACCAGAACAAATCTTGAAAGGATTCTGCTATGGCGCAGATGCTGTCTATGTTGGACGAGGATTTTTATTCTCCTTAGGATGCATCCAGGCGCTGCAGTGCAACACCAACAATTGCCCGACAGGAATTACAACGCACGATCCGAAACTCGAAAGAGGGTTGAATGTAAAAGACAAGAAAAGCAAGGTAGCCAGCTATGTGAAAAACACTGAGAAGGAGATGTACAGGTTGCTAGGCGCTGCAGGGCATGATGATCTTCGGGCTGCAGACAAAAGCATTCTGCATGTGGATGGGAAACCCCTGACTTAAGATATATGCGTCAGCAGGGATTTGAACCCTGGTGCTCAGCTTACTTCTTAAGAATGGAAGGCTGAGATCCTTACCACTAGACGACTGACGCACGACAAGCAAAACACTTTTGATATTTTATAAATCTACCGTACCTTCAATTTTCTCTTCAATGCCTTGGAGATTTTCTCAAAACTTTTCTCCAAATCCTTTTCAGTCTTGGTTGTGCGGGAACGCTGCGAGCTTTCCTTCAGGTAAATCTCAATCTTTTCTTCAGGCCTTTTTTGAGAATTACTTGATTGCATAGTTTTAGCTGATTTCCTGAACATCCTAAAAAGAACAGCAAATACAACAAGAAGCATAAATCCAAGTATTCCAAGAGCATAAGCCAAAGAAAACTTTCTCTCTTTTGGGCAGTCCACAGGGCAGTTATCTGTTGACTCCCCGTAATTCAGATCGCAAGTCTTGTTGGGACACAAAGGCAATGCATCCTCTCCATCCTTCATTCCATCCCTGTCAGAATCCGGATTAGTCGAAGATGTTCCCAGAATCAATTCCTGGGTAGCAGTCAATGTGTCTTCATCTTCATCAAGCTCTTCAGGAAGAGTGCATGCAGCGCATGGGCCTCCGCAGTCCACCTCAGTCTCGTTCTGGTTCTGAATATTGTCGAAACATGTCGGGCAAGCTGAACAAGGGCTGCCACAGTCAACTCCAGACTCATTCTGATTTTTAATCCTGTCAAAGCAAGTGGCACATGACGGGCAAGGGCCTCCGCAGTCGATGCCAGACTCTCCCTGGTTCCTTATGCCATCAAAACATGATGATGGAGACTGGCAGTTCTCATCTGTTAAACCATTGCAGTTGTTGTCAAGATTATCACTGCAGATTTCAGAAGCCAAAGGATAGACAGCATCTTCACAAGAAGCCCACTGGTTGTTTGTGCATGTTCTCGCTCCGAATTTGCAAATCCCCTTATCAGAAACTCCGCACTTCTCTATCTGGCCTGAATAGCATTCGCATTGCTCGTCTATTGAGCCATCGCAATCATTATCCTGCTGGTCAAAACATGTTTCTTCCCCTGGATAAACAGCGCCCTGGCAGAAGGACCATTCGCCGCTGATGCACTGCTGCTGGCCAAGCCTGCATGAACCTACGCTGCTCTGACCGCAGCTTTTTATTTCACCGTCAGTGCATACTGCTGCAATCACGAACGGAAGCAACAGAAGAAGAATAAACCATTTCATTTTCTTATTTTCTTTGCCTCATTATATGCATACTCAACCTGCTTCCTTGTCCAGCCTTTTGCAAGCAGGATTGACTCAACTTTTGCACGCTCAATGCTCTTTTCCTGCGTTGAAATGATATACTTCACAAGGTTCTCCTCGTCCATCCTTGTCCTGAACAGCTGCTCTGGCTTTGGCTGGCCGTGCGGGAAAGGGGCACCAGGGCCGCGATAGAAGTGAATGAAATATATTCCAAGGATAACTGCCAATGCAATAATGATAATAGGAATGTAGGGAATATTCTTCTTGCAGTCCACAGGGCATGTCAAGGCATCTTCCAAAGGAATTATTTCTCCATTTACATTAAGAGAAGTGCACTTGTTGTCCCCGCACTCAACCTGGACAGATGAAATCTGCTCTGTAACCTTCTCTGGAACAAGGACAATTGTCTTGAACAGGGAAATATCCTGCGATGCGTCTCCCTGGACAACATAGGTATATAAGCTGCTTGCTGGAAGCAGAGCATATTCATCCTGCTCCTGAACTGAGCTTGAAAACTTGACATCATCCATTGCAATGCCTGCCGGAAGCTTTTCTGCTATCCTGGCAGAGGCAAGATTTCCTGCAACCTGCTTTTCAATTATTGTATATTTCTCTGAAGCGCTGCCATAGAACTCAACACTGTACACTTTTGCAGTTCCCTTCACCTTGTAGGCGCGCTGCGCAGTCGCAAGAGAGGAGTCATCACTGAATCCATGAATATCATTTGGGCTTGTTATGATTGTGTCTGCCACTTGCTGCACAATTTCAATATCCTTGGGAATACCTTTTATTGCAGCATCTATCTCTTTCTTCAGCTGCTCCAGTGCCTTTTCCTTTTGGACAGTTGTGTTTGAAGATGACTGCATATCAAGAAGCCTGGTTCTTATTGAGCTTAACTTCACAAGAGCAGAATTTGGATCTGCAGCAACTCCAAGCTGGCTAAGCAATGCAAGATTCAATGAAGCTATTTCTGTCTTGGTGCGATCCAATCTTGACAATGTGGAGTTCACAGAGAATTTCTTTTCCATTTTTATAACAGAGGAGGCAACCTGCTGGCCATCAAGAAATACCTTAAGAGTGAAATTGCTTCCCTGGCTGGATGGAAGGTCAATTGATATATCATCAAAGCTGATAGTAATGTTTGATGATGCCCTTGCCAAATCCTTTCCATTGACCATCTGGATAACTGGGCGCTGTATAGCAGTATCGTAGAAGCTTTTTTCCTCCTTGTCCAGGCCTTCGCTTGTGTATGCAATCAGCAAGTCGCTTAAGTAGATTTTGCCCTTGCTCTGGGTTCCTGCCTGCAGAGGAATAGTGCAGATAGAGCTTACAGGAACGCAGTCAGCAACTGCCTTTTTCAGTGCCTGAAGAGGATCGAACTGGGTCTTGCCATCCTGCAATGACAGTTTCTGGGACAACCTTCCCTGGTAGTTTCCTGATCTTGCAGCTATATTGAAATGGCTTAAGGAGACTTTAGCGCATGCTCCTGATGAAGCGAAATAAGGGCAGGTGTAGGATGTTGAAGATGAAGCCTGGTCTGTCATCAAAGTGTAGCTGTTTTTCTGCTGGTTTGGCCTGTTGGAGTTTGTGACGCATACCAAGTACTTTCCAGATATTTCAGATGATAATGAGACATTGCAAGTGTAAGTGCCCAGGCCTGAAGGCTCTGGAAGGTCGCACTGGTTTGCCCCGCCTGATGCAGTAATAGTTGTTCCTGAGCCTGAATATGAGAATAAGTAGGCTGTTATGTTGCCTGCGCTTGATGCATCATAATACTGGTACTTTGACTGGACCTGGAAGTCCCTTGCAGCTGGAAGACTGATGATTTCACAATAGAACTTGCCGTCATCCTTCATTATTGCTGTTGATTCCGAGGATGAGCTGAATCCCTCTGGGTAAACTGGCTGGGAGAAGTTTGCCAAGCTTCCTAAGTATTTCCACTCCTTGGTATTATCTGCTCCAATGTCCAAATAAGGCTGCTGCGGGTAAGCTGAATCTAGGCTGTCTCCCTCAATCATCAGTGAGAAGCTTCTGATTATGGAAGATTTTGGGACCTTCAGTGCAACCTGCTGCTGGCCTGCATTCTGGAAAGAGAGGATTTTCACTGCTGTTGGGTTTACTACCTGCTGGCCGCCTTGGGTCTCGTTAAACCGGACATCCTGGTCAATCAATAATTCCCTGAGAGAAAGCTTGTATTCATCTGAGCCTAATGCGATTTTGAACTGGGCATCGCTGTAATAGGGGGAGGTGAAGTTGATTGAGATTAACCCTTCCAATGATTCATCCTGTGAGTAGGCTGCTCTTGAAAGGTTAATTGACACTTTTGGTAGTGAAACTGATGAATCTGAGACTAAATAGCCTGTCCAGGGAAACTGGGAGAATATGATGGTTACAGCCAGCAGGACAAGGATGACAAATGCGACTAACAAACGGCCCACAGCATACACCTCTGCTGTTGGAAACAGAGGAAGATATATAAATATACCTTAAGGCATATATTATTTACTTAATAGTGGTTACATTCATAAAGTTTAAATATTTATTATCCCCATCATTTTTATGGCACCAAGGACTCTTGAAGACCTTGTAAAGAATCATAGCAGTGTGCTTCAAAATTTACGGATACGCTATTACCCACTTATTGCCCAAGGTTTGGCTACCGGCTACAATCTTTATCTCGCTCCATTACCAACCCCTAATTTCAGATTTGGTTTTAGTTATTATCATTCTGAGTTAAAACCCACTGACGACCATTTTAATACACTTTTTCAGAGAATACGAAATTACTCATCAACAAATCTACAACCTGTCATTAGAGGGAATATTATGAGCTCTTCTCTTGTTTTGCCTAGAAATGCAGTTTATTTAATTAAACCGGAATGGAAAAATCCTTCGGACATGCATTACTATGACCTTCAAGGTTTCCCTTTAATTCCTACTAAAGAAGGATTTCAACGTTTAGTAGTAGGAGAATCTTTACAATATGAGCTCTTCATTGCTGTAGAATCAGAGAAGGAACTTCGCAATTTAGCTAATTTTTTTAAACGATATGCTTCAAAAGATTTACTTAATATGCATGGTAAAAAGGTTATTCATAATGAAGAACCAGTAAAGAATGGCTTGGCCATTGACGATTCTTGTTGGTCTGTTCCTTTATTTGTTTGTGATTCCAAAAATGGATGTAAGCCCCCTACTTTAAAACGAGATTTTCTTGCAGTTTTAGATTTAAGATTCTTTGAGCAAATCGAAGACAACCAATTCGTTATCCAAACGTTTGTTCGACAAAGAAAGAAAAATTTACCAGTACTTCGTTATCCCCATTTTACATCCAAGAAATATGTTTTACGTCAGTTTGTAGAAGATTATCTTGATTCATAAATAATTTAAATCCTCTGTCACCTATATAAATATGACAATTACGGACAATCAGCCAAAAGAAGCAATGATACTCCAGCCACCCAGAAGACGATATCCAGAACTTGCTCATCTCAAAAATATTGATTATTTTTTAGAAAAACTACAAAATTCCAGCATTCCTGATCCAGTTCTTGTTTACCTTAAGGAAAAATCGATAAGCGAATTGCATACTTACTATCGTATACTACCAAAGGAAGAAGCAGAAAAGCTTAAACTGAGAAATGATCGATTTGACTATGTAACACTAGAAGATTTTGTTGCACAAAAAGAAGCAATCTCATCCAGTAATTACATTCTTAATCAAGATGGACTCATTATTGGTGAACGCTGATTTTCTTTACGTCCCTTTATGCGACACGCTTAACCACGTCCAGATAAAGCGACAGTTTCTGCCAAAGATACTTTTTTAAAGCGTTCTGAATGAAAATAAGCCATGGGCATTATCCAGCAGTACCAGCAGTTTTACCTGAGAAACTACAAGATCCTTTTATGGATTCCAGTCATGCTCAGCATACTAGCTGTTGTGCTGCTATTAGTTCATTACCAGCAGACCGGGGACTTGATGAACAAGGATGTAAGCCTTAAGGGAGGAATTACAGCCACAATGTACGCGCAGCAGGAAATTGACTTGATTGCACTGCGCAGCAGCCTTGAAAAATCATTTGATGATGTTGACGTGAAAAGGCTTGCTGAATTCGGCAGCAATGTCCCTATTGGTGTCATTGTTGAGATAAGCGAGCTTGATGAAATACAATTAAAACAAGCGCTTGAAGACTTTCTGAAAATTGAGCTGACAAATGACAACTACAGCGTTGAAGTAGTGGGAAGCAGCCTGGGAGAAAGCTTCTACAGGCAGATGCTGACTGCAATCTTAGTTGCCTTCCTTTTCATGGGCATTGTGGTGTTCTTCCTGTACAGGACAGCAATACCAAGCATGGCAGTAATAGGGGCTGCATTTGCAGACATAACAATAACGCTGGCAATTGTGAATATCCTGGGAGTGAAAGTGTCTGCAGCAGGAATATCTGCATTATTGCTGTTGATTGGATACAGCGTTGACTCTGACATACTGCAGACAAGCAGGATGCTCAAGAGGTCTGAAGGCAGTGTTGAAGAAAGGATGTTCAGCTCAATGAAAACAAGCCTGACAATGAGCATGACAACCATAGGAGCATTGATTGTCGGATATGTAATATCAACTTCAACTGCAATAAGAGAGATGTTTCTCATAATGTTCATAGGACTGCTTGTAGACTTAGTATACACTTACTGGACAAATTCTGGAATATTGCTCAGCTACACGAAAAGGAGAGCCAATGGCTAAGAAATTCCTGACACTTAGGGTATGGATATTCATCTTTGCGCTAGTGTTTGCATTGTTTGCAATCAATCCAAGGCCTTGGGCAGAAGGAATAGTGGTTTCTGGCGTTGGAGAGCAGAGCATAGAGGCGCAGCAGGGATTCCAGACAGGAGAAAAGATCCTGAAGATAAACAACCAGCCAATTACAACATTGCAGGACTATAGGGCAGCTATCCAGCCTTACCAGAAGGAAGGCAAGAACATTACTGTTGAAGCAGGCAACCTGAGCTACACCTATGCGATTACAAATTCATTAGGGTTCACCATAGACGCAAATTTGACAATAATTGATGCCACGTTTGCCCCTGTTGCCACTGGAGTAAGCCTGCAATCTATCAATGGCATGCATATTGAAAACGCATCTGAATTCGAGAATGCAGTTGACAATATCCTGCCTGCTGCCACCATCATAATTGCAACAAACAAGAAGGAATATGCATATCTTTCCAGGGGCAATGTTGACCTGAGGGTTAGGGAAGCGCCTAAAAACAACATCAAGAAGGGACTTGAGCTTGCAGGAGGAACAAGGGTAGTGATTCAGCCTGAAAATGAGAATAATGCAACTGTGACTGACCAGAACATCCAGGACCTGATTTCTGTGCTTGAAAACAGGCTGAACGTGTATGGCCTGGCTGATTTGAAGATAAGGGCATCATCAGACCTTGCAGGAAGCAAGTTTGTTGTTGTCGAGATTGCTGGAGCAACAAGGGAAGAAGTGCAGGAGCTTATTGGAAAGCAGGGAAAGTTTGAGGCAAGAATTGGAAACGAAACTGTCTTCATCGGAGGAAGAGGAGACATTCCGTTTGTATGCAGGAATGACGGCAGCTGCTCTGGAATAGTGCCGCCGTGCAGCCAGCAGGACAGCCAATGGGCATGCCAGTTCAGGTTCCAGATAAAGCTCAGCCAAGAAGCAGCGCAAAGGCATGCTGAAGTGACAAGAGAAATTGAGGTTGTTGGGACACCAGGAGACGCCTACCTAAGCAAGACACTGGACATGTACCTTGATGACAGGCTGGTTAACACGCTGAACATTGGATCTGACTTGAAAGGGCAGGAAGTCACTGACATTGTCATAAGCGGGCCAGGAAGGGGAGCAACTGAGAGGGAAGCTGCTGACAATGCGCTGAAGGAGATGAACAGGCTGCAGACAATACTTATTACTGGAAGCCTGCCATTGAAAATTTCCATTGTCAAATCAGACACTATTAGCCCGGCATTGGGAGAGGAATTTCTGAAAAACAGCATTTTTGTAGGACTGGTTGCCCTTGTGATGGTTGGAATAATTGTTTATTTGCGGTACAGGACATTGAAGATTGCATTGCCAATAATGGCTGTTGTCTCAAGCGAGATATTCATAACACTGGGAATTGCATCTTTGATAGGATGGAACATGGATCTTGCAAGCATTGCAGGGCTGATTGCTGCTGTAGGAACTGGGGTTGATGACCAGATAATCATAACAGATGAGGCGCTGAGAAAGGAAACTGAATACTTGAACTGGAAGCAGAAGATCAAGAGGGCATTCAGCATCATTCTTGGAGCGTATTTGACAGTTGTTGCTGCAATGCTGCCCTTGTGGAACGCAGGAGCAGGTCTTGTAAGGGGATTTGCTGTGACAACAATAATAGGGGTGACGATTGGGGTCTTAATAACAAGGCCGGCATTTGCAAGCATTATCAGCAGCCTGTTGGAAGAATGAGTTTATTTCTTAAGCGACGCTTTTATTTCACTTATCACTTTCTTGAATTCTGGGATATTCTGAATAAATCCTGAGAGCTCTGAATGCCAAATAGACTCTTTCTCCATTATTGCTCCCAAAAATTCTGCACCATCAAATTCTTTCTTATAATACTTCATCTTCTGATTAATCATCTTTTCATCAAATTCGACATTCTCCTTGAGCAAAAACCACAGGTCATAAACATCCCTTGCCTTGTTTCTTGTCATGATTGCCCGCACCTTCTCAGAAAGAATTTCCTTTTCTGCCATCACGAATACATCGAAACTTGGGATTTCTTCCATAAACCTGCCGATTGTCTTTATGATTGGCGTTTCCTGCGCTTCTTCTCTTAAGCTAAATTCCAGAACGACTTTACAAAAGCTATTTCTTTCCCCATTGTATAACGGTCCCTTAATTCTCAATGCAATACTCTTGCTTCTTTTAAAACTTGATTCCTTCTTTTCATATTCAATTTTAAAACGTTTCAGTCCCTCACCGATAAATGTTGAATCTACATCCTGCTGCGCATTGAAGTCCAAGTCTTCGGAAAATCTGTTTAGGCCAAAACATTTATACAAAGCAGTTCCTCCCTTAAATACAATTTCCCTCCCAAATCTGTGATAGATAATGAAGAGCAGAATGTTCTGTAAGTAGTCCTTTTCTGCATGCCCTAAGTTCTTTAGCCCCCTTAACTGCGCATATTCTGCAAGCTCTTTTTTTGTGATCATATTTTAACCCTCCATTTAACGCTTGTTGTGCGATATTTTTTAGAAAATTTGTTTACTAAGATATAATTCCTATCCATTGAAAAGTATTTAGATATATCAATCCCTCTTGTTAATTCAAGCAAATAACCTACTCTTTTTATTGCTGACATACTATGTGTCCTTTTCAGATATTCTACCATGCGCTTCCTTGATATCTCTGCATTTTCGAATGCCTTAATAATTTCGTCAAAATTACCCATCTGCTTCTGGTATTCAACAGCGTCAATAAGGAGCTTTTCAGGCTTGACCATGAATATCTCGCCATTTTCGGTATTTAATTTTTTGTATCCAAAAAATTTTTTTATTTTGCAGAAACTTATCCTGTAGCCCAGTGCCTCGACATTCCTGACCTGCCTTGTTGTTGCGACATAAACCTTGCTTAATATCTGCTCAGTATATCCATAATACGAAGATGCTGACCAAAATGAGATGTAACACGGTGTAGCAATATTGCTTGCTATTACGTATATATCTTTCTGAATTGCGTATTTGTTCTTTGTGACCCTTAAGATCTCCTTTCTTTTGACTAACCTATTTAAAACCAGCTTTGCATATGCTTTGGAGAACCCCCCGTATCGTTCTATATCCTGTATTGAGAATATTGCCTTTCCCTTCAATTTTGCCAGTAATTCCTTCTCTTTCATGGATTATATTAATCTTATCTCTTATATATAAAGTTATCTTTTTTGATAACTTTGTTAGTATATTTTAAGAAGATATAATATCTCCATGTCTGCTCCAGCTCAAGTCTGGAACTTTAACCTTCACTCTTATTCCCTGCTCATTTTTCTCTCTACAGTGTTGAAGATGTTTTTTAAATTCCGGACTAATTTCTGAAACCTTTCTGTACATGCCGTTGACTGCAACCCATGGGTCAACATGCCTGAACTTTTTTCTTCTTACAATGTCTGGATCTTCTTCAGCAGAAGAAAACTGAACTTTTCCTTCCAATGCATGCAATGTTCTTGCGATATGCTGGTCT
Organism: Candidatus Nanoarchaeia archaeon; assembly: GCA_035288725.1. Classification (GTDB taxonomy): domain Archaea; phylum Nanobdellota; class Nanobdellia; order SCGC-AAA011-G17; family DATDVL01; genus DATDVL01. The sequence goes on from DATDZK010000062.1 coordinate 12,258, forward strand.
TTGCATTGATATAGCCTTTCAAGAATAGGCTGTTCTGTCCCATAAAAATCTTCAAATGAGATTATTTTGTTCTGGATAGCCCGCTGCAAGACTCTTGCAAATGACTCCCAGCGCACAATTGTCTCTGCCCCTCCCCAATGCTGCATTTGGCACTGCAAAAATGCACGAGCATACTCCTCTGCAATATCAGAATGCTGGAAATAAATCCTTCCTCGTTTGTACACCAGATCGTTTACACATCCTTCAGGAAGGCTCCTGTCTACCCACAGCCTTATTTCGCGCAGAGAATAGTCCAGGCGATCAGCACAAATGTCTGGAGCATGGTTGTCAACAATGGGAAAGTTCTCAGGATGCGCAACCCGCTCAGGACTGAAGCCGTACTTCTTTACGATAGCAGGTATTTCTGAGCACATGACCACTTCTTTATGACGATCATCCTGAAGTCCTTCCTGCGTATTGTGCTTTTCCAACAGCCAGTCAACAAGATGGGAGAAGGCAGTATGGGAGATGTCATGCAGCAATGCCGTGACCTGCTCTTCCAATGTTCCGCCTAACTTTCTTGTAATCAGCATGGCGCCAACACAATGCTCATACCTTGAGAATCCAGGAAAATGATACATCCTGTCAGGCACGCCCATCTGGGAAACGTCTTTTGCTCTCTGCACTGATGGGACATTAATCAATTCCTGGAGCACAGGCTCGTGAATGTTCCATGTTCCGTAGACAGCGTCGTCAATAATCATTTTCTCAGCCTTATCCTTAGCACAGACAAAAACATCTGCACAACTGAACGCTTAGTCAAATGAGAGTCAGGATTGTCCTCCCAGACTATTGGAATCTCCCTGATTTTAAATCCTTGCTTCTGCAAAAGATATAAAACTCCTACGTCAAATGCCCAGCCTTCAGGCCGGATGTTTGACAGGATTTTCTTGATAGCCTCTTTTCTGAACACCTTTGCCCCTGCCTGTGTGTCAGTGAACTGCAATCCCAACAGCAATCTGACATAAAGATTAAAGCCGCGCGAGGCAAATCTCCTGACTAATGGCTGGGGCTTTGTGATTAAAGATCGCTTCAGCCAGCGAGAGCCCATAATCGCATCTGCATCGCCTATATTGCTGATGATTGTTGCTACTGTCTCTGGCTTTGTTGCATTGTCTGCATCAACATACACAATCAGATCTCCCTGAGCAAGCTTGAATCCTTCAATAAGAGCAACACCCTTTCCTTTAACAAGAAGATTTTTGTACTTGATTTCCTTATTTCTCTTAGAGAGCATATCAACAATCTCTACAGTCCTGTCCTTGCAATTGTTCGGAATAACAATTAATTCAAACGATTTATTCTGCTGGCGAAAGAACTGGATGTAGTTCTCGATTGTAGAAGCAATGACCTTTTCCTCATTGTAAGCTGGAATGATAATGCTAAGATCCATGTGGGTAATTGGGAAAAAGCAATTTATAATTCTTATGGATGATTAAACTTTGGGATAGTAACACTTAAATATTGGCTATTCCAGGTTTACATTATGTCTTCACGAAGAAAACTATTTGGGTTTGGTAGTGCTGTAGTAGGCATTGTAACCGCATACTCTCTTGGGGTGCATTTCCTTTTAGGACCAAGCGATAATCTGGAGGACAGACCTGAAAAACGTAATGTCCCTGAATCATCACCTGCTCTGGTTGTTGACAATCCGCCACCTGCTCCTGTTCTTGATATTCGGAACCCTGGCCCTGATGGATTTGAGTTTGTGTGGCAAGATAAAGGCAAATGGGCTGTTGTTCCTAAAAAAAGCCCCACATTTGAAGACTCACTTGAAATTAAGAAAGTTGAACTGCATCCAGAACATCCTGGAAAAAGTGTTGAGATGACCATCTTGGCAGAAGTTCCACCCACGCATCCTATTGAAAAGATGCTACTGTATGAGAAGCCGCCGCAGGGCTCTGAATTCGTTCCTGTTGGGGAGAATACATTTGCTTTTTTGGGAGTTGGAAGGTTTGACCTGCAAGAAAGGGAGAAAGGAACCTACACTTATAGGCTTGCTATGCAATCCAAAGGCCAACAGTATTCCTTTCCAAAAGAGGTTACAGTCACGTACAGCGGAGAACATGTTGATCTTCCTCCAATTATAGAATCTTTTCTTCCATATAAACAGAGTTTTTCTTATAGCGCAGTAGATTATGGCGAAGAAAGGGGGCTGGAAAAGATAATTCTTCTGAAGGACAACAAGATTGTTTATTCTGAGGATATATTAGGTAAAGCCAGATTATTTGGCGAAGATATTCCTCTTGATAAATGGTTCAATGCAGAAGAAACTGCAGAATACACTCTTCAGGTCATTGACAAAACACGGCATATGGCTGAATCTACAATCACTCTTGCTCCTGCGCTAAAATAAGCGCGGCGAGGAGGATTAAGAACTGTTGCCTGAACATGTCATGCCAATATCTCATAATCCTTGATGCTTGCACCAAACTAATTTTCCAGCATCCATTGTATTGTTTCCTCTGCCCCTTCTATAAAAAGATGTTTTTTTCTTATTTCTCTTTTAAGAGGTTTATTGACTTCACTGAAGTCTTTACAATGCACCACCTGCACATCTATGCCCCATTTGCTTTTAAATGCCCTCATCTCTCTGTAAAAAGCAATCATCTCGATCTTGTGACCATTACCTACCAAAAGAATATCAATGTCATTGGCCTTCTTGATATTTTCCACTGCAGATCCGAACATCACAACTTTCCAGCCTGAAGCGACTGCATGAAAAAAGCCAACAATCTCTCGCAATAGCTTATTTTCCAGACATTGATTTACCAACCTCTCCTTTTCTATGATCTGCAAATAATCCTTCAGCAATGGATTCGCTTCATTAAGTTTATATAATGTAAGTCTCCCTTTTATCTTTTTTATAATAATTCCTTCTTCTTCGAATGTGCCTAAATATTTTCTTACTGTAGTATGATGTAATCTTAACTTTCGCGCAATATCTGCGAGGTGTGTGAAGTCATCACTATACAGCATTGGCTCTAGCGCTCTCCAGATTGTTATAATTTTAGCCATATCGCTATATATATAGCCATATATAAAAACCTATCGCCTATCAGTAAAAGCGCCGCGAGGAGGATTTGAACCTCCAGACCATTGCTGGCTCCGGTTTTCGAGACCGGTGCACTAACCGGATTATGCGATCGCGGCACAATCTTTTTAAACCGAACATTTGCTTAAAAGCTTAATGGAGCCGTTCTTGCACTGGATTATTCCTACGGTGATATTGCTTGCGTTCTTTCCACAATTAAACAGAAAATGGATACTCTTCCTAAGCCCGCTGACATTCATTGCTGACTTTGACAAGTTCCTTCCTGGAATGCACCGCGTCCTGCTATACAACATATTCTTCATGGCAATTGTGATTGCCGCCCTTTTCCTTGCATTCAGGAAGCAGAAAGCTTACTTCTGGGCTGGGACTTACTTGTTCCTAAGCCACTATCTCCTTGACTCAAGCTTTCCTGGAGGCGCATTATTATGGCCATTAGTGCAGAGAATGTATTTCATGGATTTCAATCTCACATATGACCATGCATGGATTTTTGACTTCAAGGCAGGAAGCATTCCCATTGGAGGAGGAATTTCAGAACCAAGCTACTGGATGTATACGCAAGGATTCTTGATAATCATACTGATGGCTGCAACATTTGCCATCTGGTATTCGATCAGAAAGAGACAGCATGAAACCAAGAGTCCACTTAATCAATAGCATATTGTTCATGGCAATTGCATTGCGCGTGTTTCCAGAACTAGGCATGCAGGTTTTCTGGTTCTTCATTGGCGGGTTTGGGATTGACCTTGACTATTACCTGTACTATTCTTACGTCACTAAGGATTTTAATCTTGGAAAAATGCTTGAGCATTACAGGGAGCACTACAAAGATGACGGGCAAATAAGACTATTCCATACAATAGAATTCCTGGCATTGATGCTGATTGGCAGCTTTTACTTCTTTTTTGTAAAGCTAATTTTCATTGGCATGCTGATGCATGTTGCCCTGGACTGGTTTGACCTGATTGCCATGAAGAAGAGATGGAGAAGGAGATACTTCTTTTTTGTCAACTGGGCAAGGGAAAAACTTATAACACAAACAAGAAGGAAACAGGCATGAAGGCACGCGCGAGCAGCATCATGATTGTCGTATCCTGCTCTTTGCTTGTTGCAACTGCACAAATATTCCTGAAAATAGGGGCTAACAAGATTGTGCTGACACCTTTAGCACTCCTGCAAAATTCTCCCCTGCTTCTTGGATTTGCATTGTATGGGGCAGGAATGCTGCTGCTGCTTTCTGCATTAAGGCAGGGAGAATTGAGCACGCTGTATCCGTTTGTTGCATTAAGCTATATCTGGGTGAGCATTATGGCATTCATTTTCCTGGGAGAGTCGCTAACGCTGCTGCACTGGATGGGAATTGTGTTTATTTTTGGAGGAGTGAGCGCGATTGGGAGGGGCGGAGGATGAATATTCCTGCTGTGCTACTAGCATTGGGAGCATCTGTAATTGGAGCACTGGGGGCAGTATTCCTGAAGAGAGGAGCATCAAAAACAACATTTTCCTACAGGAAGATTTACAGAAACAGGTCTGTTGGACTAGGGGTAATATTGTATGGGTTTTCCTTGCTGATATTTGTTTTTGCTCTGCGCTTTGAGAATGTTTCATTATTGTATCCCATGGTGGCCACTGCATACATCTGGATAGGCTTGTTTTCCAAATGGTTTTTGAAGGAAAAAATGAACTCCTGGAAATGGATAGGGGTGCTGATGATAGTATTAGGAATTGTGCTTATTGGCGTGCGCTAAAATTCGCCTGCTAATCTTTTACTAGTCTTTCCTTTTCTGCGCAAACAATAATTGATCAATTCTTTGGCTTCCCTCGGATTTTTTGCCGTTCTAAGATGTACATTGCATGCGTGTAAAGAGGAACTACTTAAAAATAATCCATATTCTGTCTTTTTCATTAATTCTTGCATAATTTCTTGAATATATTTATTATCAGGTATAACTGCAATCATCATCGAAACTAGGCTTAATAAATCATTTTTTATTCCTTGATCTTTATATTTTTTTGTTATATCTTGCACATAAGGATCGATAGTTCCCAGATAATTCTCGATATTTTTATGTTTTCTTATTAGAAATTCTCTCAAACCAAAAAACACTTGTTGTAATAATTCTGGATCAGAATATCTTTTCGACAATTCAAAAGCGAACTTTCTTGCATTAATGTCCTGTGAGTAACCTACAAGAAGTGTAACTCCCGAAACAGCAGTTTCAAGATTTTTTCTTTCTTGCTTTTTGATAAACTCTTGTGTATCTTCTAGATTTAATGCATCTGCTGCTTTTTTTACAGCTCTTTTATCTCCTGAAGTATTATAAGCCAGTACAGAAACTCCTTTTACTGCAGCATACTCCTTTTCTGCTTTATAATTTCGTGATAACTGATGGACTGAATCTTGATTGATTGCATCACTAATCTTTCTTGTGAGTAAATCTTTTTGTTCACCTGATGCGGCTAACCATATCTCAAACTGAATCGCATCAAATGATTCTTTGGAATCTATAAAAGAAAGAATATTACATACAATTCCTTCTTTGTGCGGTACTTCTGAGAATAATTTGTGTAAGATTTCTTTGATTCTGAGATTTTCACGGATTCCTTGCATAAATTTAGTAGGAGAATATCCAGGAGTTATTACTTTATGCGTTTCATAATCAACTTCCTGGAATGCTGGATTTACAGGGATATCTATTCCGTATTCTGTTACTAACTGTGCAATTCTTTTCTTCAAATCGAGAGCGCCCATTCGTCAAAATACTTATTATCAGTTTTTAAAAGTATGTAGTTACTACTATTATTTCCTCGGCTTTCTCGCCACAACAATGTAGTTAGTTGTAAAAATGTCATTGAAGAATTTCTTGTCTAATTTCTTTGCAAGCCAGTTTGTTATGACAATAGGAGGCAATGCCAGCCATTTTGGCAAGGAATAGGACATGCCCCAGACAATGAACTGCGCAATTGAAAGCAAGGCACCGCCATTCTCCTTAATCTTAATAATTTCAAAATCCTTGAACAGCACATACCTGAAAGCCTGCTTTGTAAACCTGAAGTAATCATGAGGCATGCCGTGCAAAGGATTTGCCATGTGTGTAGTAAGAATGCAGATGCCTCCTGGCTTCAAGACGCGGTAAATCTCATCAATGACCTTTTGCGGATATGGAACATGCTCCAATGTCTGCGAGGAAAAGACTGTGTCAAATGAATTGTTCTTGAATGGAAGATTTTGCGCATCGCCAACAACATCAGCAGGGCACTCTGGAGTTGAAGCAGAGTCAAACCTGATGTACTCCTTCACATACGGATCAAAAAATGGCTTGTAAGGCGCCTTGCCTGCGCCAATGTCCAGCAGCTTTCCAGAAGAGTAATGCGCATGCGCCTGAATATCCTCGGATATTGCAGACAATTGCAGATAGATATCAGAGGCAATCCTGGGAAACCTGACATCTTCAGGAGAGCGGTCAACATACTCGCCGTGCTCCATCTTTATTTTCTTCTTGCTCTCTAGCTTACCGAGTTCCATATGTCGCTGCAGGGACTGCAATCCGTATTCCGCCTCGCTTGATAGATTCGTGCGCAGCCTCCAGAACACGAGTCACCTGAACTGCATTCTCTCCATTTGTCAAGGGAACTGCCCCTGTCTCAACGCACTCCAAGAAATGCTTCAATTCCTCTGTCAATGGCAGTGCCTTCTGAACAAATGGAATGTGGACATCTGTTTCCTGCTGCAGCCCTTTTCTCGCATCTGTTGACGGGAAATGCTTGATATACTTCAGCTTGTCAGGAGAAGAGTAATCATCGAACACTGCTGAAAGCTTTTCGCCAACAACAATGACTTCGCGCTTCTTCAGCGGATCAAGCCATGTGCATGTAGATGTGACAAAGGTGCTGTCATCAAAGAACATGCTCAATGTTGCAATGTCCTCAACACCTTCCTGGGTATATGAAGAGCCGTGCGCGCATACGCTAGCGGGGAACTTGTCTAAAAGATACAATGCAATTGATACATCATGCGGGAAGAAATCCCAGACCGCGCTCATGTCTGTCCTGATTGGGCCTGAGCCTGCTCCAAGAGATCTGATATACTGAATTTTTCCAAACATACCTTTCTGAATGTCTTCCCTCAGCCTTTGAATGGGTGGATTATGCAAGTGGAGGTGGCCTACCATCAATGTTTTTTTCTGCTGGTTGGCAAGATTTGCAAGCTGCGTCGCTTCATGAGAGGAAAATGCCAATGGCTTCTCTACCAGGACGTGCTTGCCTGCGAGCAATGCATCCTTGACAAGCTTGAAATGAGTAGAGCCTGGAGTGGCAATGGCAACTGCATCCACTTCTGGATCCTGAAGAATCTTCTGGTAGTCTGTTGTCTTCCTTGGAACATTGTCTGGCTGGATTATTCTTAGCGCGTCATCCATTGTGGATTCTCTTGTTGCTGCAATCCACCTTACATCTGCGTTCTTCAGCTCATTGAATGTGCGCAGATAGTATGTGCCGCACCTCCCAACCCCAATAATGCCCAAACGCGTTACTGAACCCATAAGCATGCACAGAACTGGCGAGGGTATATAAATTTAGTGAGCTTGAAATTTATGTCCTACTTTTCTTTTGCATTTGTATCCACAAGGTGATAAAACTTTCTCTTCAGAAGTCTTATAAAGTTTTTTCTGAAGTGTGATTACATGCTGTGCAGAATCTGCGGTGCTGAAGATCCTCAACTTTTTCTTTCCCTAGGCAAAACTCCGTTGGCAAACAACTTTGTTCCAGAAGAGCACTTGGACAAGGAAGAGCCTTATTTTCCCCTGGAAGAGTGCTTCTGCAATAATTGCAAGCTGGTGCAATTAAGCTATGTTGTCAATCCTGAGCTGATGTTCAAGCATTATGTATATGTGAGCTCAACTACAAAAATGTTCAGGGAGCACTTCACGAAGATGGCTGAGGATTTAACAAAGAGATTTGGGCTGACGAAGCACTCGCTTGCTGTTGACATTGGAAGCAATGACGGGCTGCTATTAAAAGGATTCAAGAATCAAGGAGTAAAGATTTGCGGCATTGAGCCTGCTGACAACCTCTCAACCCAGGCAAACAAGGAAGGAATTGAAACCTTGAATGAGTTCTTCAATGAAGGAAGCGTAAAGAAGATTGCTTCCAGGCACGGAAAGGCAGATGTGGTGACTGCCAACAACGTGTTCGCGCACATTGAGGACATCCATGCTGTTACAGAGAATGTAAAAGTGCTATTGAAGGATGACGGGATTTTTGTTATTGAAGTTGCGTACTTAGTGGACATGATGAAGAACATGACGTTTGACGCGATTTACCATGAGCATATTTACAACTATTCACTAACGCCTCTGGTCTATTTCTTTGAAGCAAAGCATGGCATGAAGGTGTTTGATGTTGAGCATGTTGCAACTCATGGAGGATCTTTGCGGGTGTACGTAAAGAAGCAGGAAGGTAAATGGGAAGTCCAATCTTCAGTGCAGAAAATGCTAGATGATGAAAAAGAATTTGGCATACATGATATTAAAACATACGAGCAATTTGCAGCAAAAGTAAACAATAGCAAGGAAGCCTTGGTCAACTACATAACTATGCTGAAGAAACAAGGCAAGAAGATTGCTGGGTATGGAGCTCCGGCAAAGACAACAACATTGCTACATTTCTGTGGGCTAGGAAAGGAGCATCTTGATTACATAGTTGATGACAATCCATTGAAAGCAGGGTTGTATACTCCTGGAAATCACATTCCTGTTGTGAGCTCGCAAAAACTGCATGAAGACAAGCCTGATTATGTGCTGCTTCTAGCATGGAATTTTGCAAATGAGATTGTGCAGAAGAACAAAGAACACCAGGAACGCGGAGTGAAGTTTGTTAATCCGTTTCCGGAGCCTATGATAGTTGAATGATTATTCTGCTTTAGAAAAAAAGTTTTCACCACAAAGGTCTTTACACCGAAGGTAAGACTCGACAGTGCCTAAATCATAAACACGATGATTGGTTATTTTCGCATACATTGGACGTTGATGAATCACCCATTCAATAAAATGCCCAAATAAATCGTGCTGCTTCGACTGAGCAAGATATTGATTGACCAAAGAAGCAATTCCTTTTTGAAAGATGAACACAGGAGCAGAAGCGATTCTACTGGGTGGTACATTGGGTTTTTCTACAAATTCAACAATTTTCTGCGAAGTGTCTAAGACCATAACCCCTTTATTATGGATATCACCCCCTTGTTCTTGATATGCTAACTGAAGATCAGCATTTCTTCTAATGTACCCCCCAATAAATGAACTAAGATTCATCTCA
>DATDZK010000063.1:0-3722 GCA_035288725.1 Candidatus Nanoarchaeia archaeon
AGTTATGTTGTCATCCTGGTTTACATGCCCTAAGGCTGCATTCTCCCTTTCCTCTATCGTCCTGTTTGAAAGAGATGCCCTCAAAGCCCCTTCTGCAGCCCACGTGCAGTTTATCTGCGCCCATGTGACTGTTCCTGATGCCCTGGTAGAGTAAACTTCGCCTGCAATGCTCGTAAGGCTCCACTGGTAGAAAGTGTTGGTATTTGCGTCATCCAAGGCGAATGTGCCTGTCACGTTTCCGACATAAGCCTTCCATCTTGTGTTCTGCTGCCTTATGTCCATGGTCATTATGAATATGTATCCGCCCGGGCTGCTTCCGTTGACTGTTGAGTTGACTTTTGTAGCCACGGTCGCGTTAGGCGTAAGGTTGCCCTTCAATGTCACGACAGGGCCTACAGGAACTGCATATGCATTCATAGACATCGCAGATATTATGGCAATGCAAACTAGCAGTGAAAATACCAAGCTCTTGCTTTCAAAAAATCCTGATGCTGCTTGTCCGTGCTCCATTTTAATCAGGCTGCATTTTGCAGTTCGCGCAATATGCTCTCCTTGAATTTGTACAGATCCTCTTTCCTTATGCGGCCTCCTGCGCTGTTCCTGTGGCCGCCGCCATTGGCACTGTCAAGGGTCTTAAGGGACCTCTCAAGAAGGTCATTAACAGCTACCTTGCTGTCCCTTCTCCTGACAGAAAGCTGTATGAAATCGCGCTTCATGTCCTGCGCTATTATGATTGTCCTGTTTGGGTATAAGCTGCTGATGGCTGAGCTTATAGCAGACTTTATCGCATATCTTGGCTTTATGTAGTCGAAAATAAGCTCCTGCTTTGGATAGAACTCTGCAAGCTTCCTGACATTCCTTTTCCAGTAGCTTATCTCCTGCTGGATTGCCTTCCTGTATTTTGAAAGCCTTGAATTCACGACTTCCCTGCTGCTTTTCGCGCTGCAGAGTATGTCATAGCATTCACCTGCTTTCCTGAAGTCATATGCTTCTGTGAAAAAAAGCGTTTCTGTGGCTTTGCCTATTATCGTGCTGAATGCATCTTTCTTCGCCGGTATTTTATTTCGGGCAAATGTTTTTGACAGAAAATCCTTCCATGCATCCGCAGCATTGTCGCCTATGATGCCTATTGCAGCAATCCAATCTGATTCAGTTAAGTCAAAAAGCCTGCTTCCTAGGTCGAATGCGAGCTTCGCAGTGCAGTACTTTGAAGCCTCAACTTCTGAAGAAATCATCTGCGGCTTTATGTGCACAGTCTTCTTTGAATTAAGATTCCTGTAGAGCTTGTGATGGTCAAGTATCAGCATCTCTGCAAATTTTTCTGTATCCTGCACGTAGTCTGGATACTGGTCAAGGCTCAAATCTGCGATTATCAGCTTGCTTATCTTCTTTTTTTTCAGCCTGCTGAATGTCTCCTTCTTTATAGAAAGCTCGTCAGGGCCCTGGCTAAGCCTTAGGTCTATTCTTTTCCCGCGTGCTTTCTCAACAATCCTGTTGAGTATTGCCGCTGATGAAACGCCGTCAGGGTCTGTATGGTGCAGTATTGCAATCCTGTCTTCCTTTTTCAGCCCTCTGATGAAAGAGTCCAGCCTTTCGGCCAGCTCCCTGTTTTTTATTTCCATTTTCTTACTCCAGCTCCACGTAGAAATAGTACGGGGTAGCTGCGCCGTCATGGCCCTCGTGGCCGTTTTCAAGCACAAGCATCTGGAAGTCTGCTGTGTCAGCAGCCCCGGGCTTGTAGCTGTTTGCGTTCTGCCTTAGCAATGCTGTGAAGATGAGGCTGGAATTGTCGCTCAGCAGGAGCTCATTCCAGTTTGCGTCTGAAGCCTCATTTGTATATGAGTGGGCCAGTGAGCAGCCGTCTGCATTATTGATTGTGTTTGTTCCGACCTGAAATCCTTCAGTATCATTGTAAAAGCTTGTGAAGGTCTCATTCAGCCCGTCAGGGTCTGTGATGTTTATTCCGAAATTCATTTCAATTTGGGAGCCGTTTATGGAAGACACAATTCCTCCGGGCCTTATCGGCGTGCTTCCGTTTTGGGAAACATTTATGCAAAAGATTCTGGTCCATGTTACTGAGGAGCCATTGGACGCATAGATTTCTCCTGAAGGATCCGGAAGGTTCCAGTCATATAGCGTAAAGTTGTCTGCATCATCCAAAGTTATTATGCCTGTTATGTTTCCAAGATAGCCTTGCCATGCCATCGTTACCCTTGTACCGTCAATTACAAGCTCAGTCACGTTGCCGGCTTCTGCCTGGACAGATATAGGATTTGTATTTGCAGGATTCCTTCCTGTGTTGGAAATGTTGATTACATTGGGCCCCTGAGGAGCAGCTAATGCCATTGATGCCAGCAAAGCAAGAACGCTTATCAGTATCAACGCCGCTGCAAGATTCCTCAAAGAGTCTTTGGTATGTTCCATAAGGTTAGATAAGCGAAAAATTTATATATACTTAACGTACTTATTGTATATCAAATACGTTTAGTATGTACTTATGGAGTGAATAAATGGCTAAAAATGAGCAAGATTGAATCCATTTTATGGGATTAAGTGAGCAGACTCCTCTCGCTTACCCGTAGCGGCGTGCGGCGAGGCAGGGGACGCTCCCTGCGGGATGCCGAGCAGGTTTCGAAGAAACCGTCGCACCGCCAATATAATTAGACTATGAAAATACAAGAAACTTAACATGCAAACAAGAAAACTCGTGAAGGCAGGAGCAGCATCCCATACAGTCGCTCTTCCAAAGGATTGGCTGAAGAAAAACAATCTTGAGAAAGGAAATATAGTATATATAAGGGAGCTGGCAAGCAACGAGCTCCTTGTTTCTTCGCAGGAAGAGAGGAAGCAAAAAGAGGAGAAAGAGATAACAATAAGCCTTGAGGATAAAAAGCTCGACACGCTGCACAGGGAGCTTGCCTCTGCATACATTAACAACCATACGACTATCAATATTATAGGGAAAGAGCTCTACAGGAATGTAGTTGAGATAAGAAACATCCTCAATAATTTTGTCGCGCTTGAGATAACAGAGCAGACTTCAACAAAGATTGTTGCAAAAGACATGCTCAGCCTGAAGGAAGTCTCGATTGACAAGACAATAAGGCGTGTTGACAACATAATAAGGTCTGTGCTGAAAGACGTGATGGAAAAAAGCGCTGACATGCAGGACAGCATCAATATGCGCGATTCCGATGTGAACAGGCTTTACTTCCTCCTCTTCAAGATTGCCAAGGGCGCTCTGATGGATCCTTCCATCTCGAAAGAAGTCGGAATTTCTTCACAGGTGGATATACTGTCCTATTGGTACCTCATACTAAACCTTGAAGCCATTGCAGACCATTCGAAGGATATATACAGTTCATACATCAGCCTTGGGAAGGATAAATCTTCAGAAGGCATAAATGCGGTCCTAAAGCTGATAGAAGAGTCATATCTTGAAGTCATGAAATCCTATTACGGGAATGACAAGATGGCAGCGGACAGGGTAGCATCAAAGAGGATAGATATCTTCAACAGGTGCGAAGAGCTGTCAGAGAAGCAGGCAAGCATGCACGTCATCCGGATTGCGGAAAACCTGAAAGACATTGAGAACTCAATATGCAACATATCAAGGGTTGTGATGGATAAGGAGTAGGAAGATGAATTCAAGATTAAGGTTAGCATCCTCTTTGCGAGGCTACGAAATTGGCATATTAAGGGAGTTGAGGGGGACGCCCCCT
>DATDZK010000064.1:0-5007 GCA_035288725.1 Candidatus Nanoarchaeia archaeon
CGGTGTTTCTTATGTAGGAAATCTTAACGGGCATCTTTTCCTTTATGCCATCCTAAATGCTCAACAATTAAAGAATGTGTATGGAATGAATATCCCAAATTTGCAACAAGCAATCCAATGATTAATTCTTCAGTTCCTAAACTTCCTCCGAATAATGTTCTGAGAATCTCAAAAATAAGGTAGAGCATGAATAATGCAAGAAGCCATTGCAAAATCTTTCTCCAATTCATAAGACCCTCGCTAAAAACCAAATAATTAATACAATTAATAAAAGAATTGCTATCCAGTCGAGAATTTCAAGTTGTCTCATAAAGAAAAAAAGGATGAAGTGGTTATTAAACTTTTCTCAAAAATTTCCGGCTATGGCAAGGCATCTTTTAACCTCTTATCCACAACATTCCAGTCAACTGCATCAAAGAACGCTTTCAGGTATCCAGGCTTGTCAACTCCATAGTCAATGAAGAACGCATGCTCCCAGCAGTCAAGTGCAAGGAGAATTTCCTGGTGCGCAGGCATGCCAATATGGTGCTCAAACATTATCCATGTTTCAATCTTCTTTTCTATTTTGTTCCATGTCAGCAGCACCCATCCTGGAGTGCTTCCAGCAGCAGCCTTCATGTCAGCAATTAAATTCTCCCAGCTTCCGAATGAGTCAGTTGCAGCCTTTTGCAAATCTATCCCTGGCTGCGTTTTTCCCTTTGTCATGTTCTCAAAGTACATCTCGTGCAGGTAAGTGCCATTGAACGCAACAACATGCCTTCTCTTAAGTTCAGAATATTCATTGTAGCTGTAGTTAGGGCTGCTTCTGTCAGCAGTTTTCAGCTTTGCTTCAATCTCATTCAGCTTTTTTACATATCCCTCATACAGCTTGAAGTGGTCTCTTAGCTGCTTTTCAGAAAAGCCTTGCAGTCCAATTAAATGCGTAAAGTCCTTTGCCTTGTGTTCCATGGTATCCCCTCCTTATTCTCTTGCAACTAGTTTCCTTATATGGTTTGTGGATAAGGAGAGCACCCAGGCGCGCTTGATTTCCATCCAGGGATTCCAATGCAATTATCTACTGGGGGCAACAAATGTTTTTATAGATAGACTGCATATTAGGTGTAAGGTGGGGTTGTGATGCTGCAAGGTTTGTTTGAAAAGTTCAAGAAGCTGCCAAAGCTTCCAGATGGAAGAATAGACTTCTCCCAGGCAGAGGAAGCGCCTATCTTCCTATGCGTGGTTAAGCATCAAGGCGAGATTTTATTGCTTAAGCGAAGCTACAAGGTAGGAGTTTACAGGGGATGGTGGAACGCAGTTGCAGGCTATATTGACGAGCCAAAGCCTATTGAGGAGCATGTTTATCAGCATCTGCAGCAGGAGCTTGGTGTCCCTCCAGTGCAGGTTACTTCACTGAAGACAGGCAACCCTTATCACTTCTATGATTTTGTGCTTGGCAAGAACTGGCTGATCTATCCGGTGGTTGTTGAGCTGAAGGATAAGCCTGCAATTGTCCTGGATGAGGAGCATACTGCCTACCGCTGGATTCATCCGCAGGAGATTTCCCAGTATGACATTGTTCCTGGCTTGTATGATTCTCTGAAAAGATTAATATAATCACTTCTAAGTGACAATAAAATGGAAAGGTTTATATGTATATGCTTGATATTAAATAACATGAACTACAAACCATTAATGCAAAAGAGTCTTGAAGAGGTCATGAGGAATCTGAAAGCATCTGATAGGGATGCAGTGGAAAGAGTTATAATGCATCTTCTATCTCATGGGCTGCAGGTGAGCATTTGCGGAAGCGTTGCCAGAGGAAATGAAAATTACAGGGATGTTGATATTTTAGTAAAAGGGCCAAACGGCAAAATCAATGATGCCCTGGGCTTCATTCATCAGGTTTATAGAAAATATGCTGATGCTTATGTTGACAGGCTTCTTCACGAAGAGAACCCTTCTTTGCGTATGGAAAAGCCATTGGTTACAATACAAGGAGGGGAATACACAGTGGTGCTTTCTCGTTCTGTTCCTGAAGTCTATGTTAATAATTCTATAGACAAGAGAATAATGCTTCAGAACGGAAAAACATTAATTGACATCAGTTCTGCTGTGCAATAAAAAATTCTGATTAGTAAATTTCTTGTAAATTAGTAAAAAAACTGCTAAATTTAGAGAAATTTGCAAATTACTGTCAGTCACAGTTTCCTCAATAGTTCTGTCATGTTCTTAACCTGCTGGAATCCCTGCTTCCAGAATGCTTTCTTCTCAAAGTCAATTCCAAGTTCAGCTCCGATATCCTCTGGGCTTTTGCTTCCCCCATGGCTCAGGAACCGCAGGTAGCTGGGCACGAAATCTTTGCCTTCCTTCTGGTACATTTTGTATAATGCTAGAGTTAAAAGATTGCCGAACGCGTATGCATAGCAGTAGAAAGGAGTGTGGTAAATATGCGGAATGCTTATCCATTCTACTTTGAATTCATCGCTCACAGGCAATGCAGTGCCAAACTGTTCTTTCAAATTTTTAAGGTATAGCCTGGAAAGCTCGTCAACTGTAGAGCCAGCATGCACTTCCTCGTGCGCAGCTTCTTCAAACATGACAAAATACCCCTGCCTTCCAATGCTTGCATAGATGTCATCAAGCTTGCTTGCAAGCAGTGCCTGTTGCTGCTCTACATTTTTAGTAGAAGCCAGGAGCTTGTCTGTCACTATCATCTCTCCAAAAATGCTCGCAGTCTCCGCAAGAGTCAAAGGTGGATGGTTCATCAGGTTAGAATGCTTGTGTGTCAGCAAGTCATGCACTGAATGCCCCAGCTCATGCGCTAATGTTGCAACATCGCGTTGCTTCCCTGTGTAATTGACAAGGACATATGGAGTCACTCCAGGATTGATGTCATAGCAGTATGCCCCTCCCATCTTTCCCTTGTGCACAACAGAATCAATATGCCTTTCAGCAAAGATTTTCCTTGCAAGCTTGGCAAGTTCAGGTGAGAAATTGTCATAGCAGTCCAGGACAAGCTGCACTCCTTGCGCATACGAGTAGTTTTTTTCTTTGCCATGCACTGGCGCGTACAAGTCATAGCGTGTAAGTTTCTGCCCTAGCAATTTTCCCTTGAGCCTGAAAAACTCCTGGAAAATTCCGCGTTCCTCTCTGCAGGCACTCAATAATGCCTGCACTGCCTTGTTGCTGATGTTGTTTCCAATATTCCTGGCATCAATTGATGTTTTATATCCGCGCAGCTGCACTGATTCGCTTCTCCAGTCAGCAACAGCATGCTTGTACATCTCCCCAAGCACATCATGATTGTCCTGGTACTTCTTTAGCAATGACTGGTAAGCCTGCTTGCGGATGTCTGGATTTGTGTCATGCACATAGCGCACCATCTCCTCCCTGGTTAAGAGCTTCTTTTTTCCTTTCAGTGTCAATGGAAACTGGAAATTGTTCGTAATCAGGTCATAGAGTGAAATAAGCGCTTCGCTGCCATGCGTATCTTTGATATTAATGACTTTCTCCTCTGGCTCGCTTAGGGCATATTTTTTAGTTAGCCTTTCGCGCTCCAGCAGGTATGCATACTTGCCTGCCTGCCTGATTAGCCTTTTTGCATTTTTCTCATCCAGCTGCTTGAACCACAGGGAGAAGAACAGCATCTGGTTCTCAATGGCTGCAAGCTTTTGCTGCATCTGGTCTCTGAATGCCCTCGCTTCCTGGTTGCTTGTGTCCATGGAGAACCATAAGGAGGCATAAGCGCTGATCTTGGCAATGCGTTCTGTTATCCTCTCGCTCAGGTGAACTGCTTCTTCTATTGTTGCCCAGGAAATAGTGGATTGTAGTTTTGGCCGATAAGAAACAAATTGCTGCACCAGGTGATCAATCTCTTCCCAGTATTTCTTGATGGTGCTGGGTTGTACATCAGGAAGTAAATCTTTCAGGTTCCATCGCTCTTGCTTGAATTTCACCACTTTTTGCATACAGAAGAAATAAAAAGAGGGTTTATATCTCTTGTGGGATGTCCATAAAAGAACTTCGTAAAGCATTGCGCGCAGCAGCAATTCCAGGAAAGAAGGAAATCCTGCAGAAATTCTTCAAGACAGGCCCGGGAGAATATGCAGAAGGAGACGTTTTCTTAGGAGTGGTGGTTCCTGATACAAGGAGGATTGCCAAGAAGTTTATTGGTATTTCAGAGAAGGATATTTTAATTTTACTGAAAAGCAGGATACACGAGGAGCGTCTGGCAGCATTGTTGATACTGGTAGAGCGCTTTGGCAAGGCATCTCATGAAGAAAGGCAAAAAATAATAAATCTATACTTGATGAATGTAAGACATGTAAATAACTGGGATCTTGTTGATTTGACTGCGCCTAAATTGCTTGGGGAATTTCTTCTTGACAAGGATCGAGGCGTGCTGGATAGTCTGGCGCATTCCAGGAACATCTGGGGGAGAAGGATTGCTATGGTTGCAACCTATGCTTTTATCCGCAAAGGAGAGTATGCAGATACGTTGCGCCTGGCAGCTACACTGCTGGAAGACAAGCATGACTTAATACACAAGGCCATGGGCTGGATGCTCAGGGAAGTAGGCAAGAAAGACCAGAAAATGCTGGAAAGGTTCCTCAACAAGTATGCTGCTCAGATGCCTCGGACTGCATTGCGCTATGCTATTGAAAGATTTCCAGATGAAAAAAGGAAAATGTGGCTTCATCTAGATTAACAATGCACTTTTTTGTATATAAATATTTTTCACTGATTTTGTAGAATTACCCGTATTTCTCTGTCTTAATATGCTTTTCATCAACCCCAAGCTGCATGATCTGCTGCTTCAAGTCTTCTACCATCATTGGTGGCCCGCACAAGTAGCACTGGGTATTGGCACGCAGGTAGTTCCTCAGCAGCCCAGAATCAATGCGCATTGCCCTGCCATTCCATCCAGAATCTCTGGTTATAATCGGGATGAACTTGAACTTGGTAAATTTCTGCGCGTACTGCTCAAGCTCCTGCTTGAAGATGATGTCTGCTTCAGTTTTGTTGCTG
>DATDZK010000065.1:0-3602 GCA_035288725.1 Candidatus Nanoarchaeia archaeon
CTGGAGCCATCTGCATGAGTTTTACCAGACTGAAGGCATTGTGATTGACAGAAACGCGAATCTCAGGCATTTGCTCGGGTATTTAAAATTGTTCTTCAGCAAGATGGGATTTCCAAAAGCAAGATTCAGGCCAGGGCCATTTCCATATGTATCCCCTGCATGTGAAATTGAAGTATGGCATCCTGACAAAAAAACATGGCTTGAACTTGGAGGAGCAGGAATTTTCAGGCCAGAGGTTGTTGAACCGTTACTCGGAGAATACATTCCAGTATTGGCATGGGGATTGGGAATAGAAAGAATAATCAAAGACCATTACAATATTCAGGATATCAGGAGCATGTACCAGAATGACCTGCAACAATTGAGAGCGCAGAAGGTGTGGATCTAATGCCAACCATAAATGTTGAGAGAAGAGAACTTGAAAAGGCAGTTGGAACAAAGCTTCCTGACGAGATTCTAAATAACAGGCTGCCGATGCTTGGAATGCAGCTTGAGAAGATTGACAAGGCTGATCTAGAGCTGGAAATATTCCCGAACAGGCCTGACATGCTTTCGCTGCAAGGCCTTGCAAGGGCATTAAGGAGCTATCTTGGAATCAAGCCAGGGCTTGTAAAGTACCAGGCAAAAAAAAGCAACTATCACATCTACATTGACAAGAACGTCACAATGAGGCCTTACACTGCATGCGCTGTTGTGAAAAATGTCAGGTTCACAGACGAGAGGATTCGCGACATCATGCAGATACAGGAAAAGCTGGCAATGACGCATGGAAGGAACAGGAGGAAATCCGCTTACGGGCTATACCCACTGAACAGCATAAATTTTCCGATTCGCTATGTTGCAAAGGATCCAAAAACTGTGATGTTCCAGCCATTGGGATCCAGCAAGCCAATCAGGGCAGACAAGGTTGGAGAGCAGCACAAGACAGGAAAGCTGTATGCGCATATTGCAAAAGACTGGAAGCTGCATCCGTTCTTCATTGACTCAAAGGAGAATGTGCTTTGCATGCTGCCATACACAAACTCAGAAGACACAGGGAAGATCGCAACGCAGACAAGGGATGTTTTCATAGAATGCACAGGAAACAACCTTGAAAACCTGCAGCAGGCCCTGACAATACTTTCCACAATGCTTGCTGACATGGGGGGGGCAATACACCAGGTTAACCTGCACTATGGAAACAAGAAGATAATCACACCTGACTTGCAGCCAAGAAAAAAGAAAATATCAATTGACAGAGTGAACAAGATACTGGGACTGCAGCTGAATGAGAAGGAAGTGAAAAATCTTCTTGAAAGAATGGGATATGGATACAATAAAGGAACTGCGCTTGTGCCTGCATACAGGGCGGACATCCTGCATGAAGATGACATTACAGAGGACATTGCAATTGCATACGGATTTGACAATCTTGACCCAATACTTCCAGAATTTGCAACTGTAGGAAAGGAGAGTGACCTTGAGATTTTTAAGAGAAAAGTTGCCGAGATTCTTGCAGGATTGAACATGCAGGAGGTGTTGAATTACAATATAGCGCCTGCTGAAACCATCAAGAGATCAGGATTTGCTAACAATATTACTGTAAAGGACAGCAGGAGCGAGTACACTGCATTGCGGCCTTCCATGCTGCCTGGCTTGCTTGCTACACTAGGCAGCAACAAGCACTATGCGTATCCGCAGAGACTATTTGAAATTGGAAGCGTATTCTCGCAAGGAACATCTGAAACTGGAGTTGTTGAGCCTGCACATCTGGGAATTATTATTTGCCAGCAAGATGCTGACTTTACTAAAATAAAGCAAATCGCACAGAACCTGATGCAGCAACTTGGACTGGAAGGAGCGTGCAAAGCTGCTTCGCATCCTTCGCTTATTCCTGGAAGGACTGCACAGCTAACTGCACAAGGAAAGCCTGTAGGAACACTTGGAGAAGTGCATCCTGAATTCCTAAGCAATTTCAAAATAGAGACTCCAGCTGCATACCTTGAGGTTGATGTTGTTGCACTGTTCAACCTTGCAAGAAATGCTTAAGTTGATATTTCTGCAGGTCTACTTTATTCTTCCTGACTTGCACACCTTCTTTCTCTAATAGCTGCCTTTTCTTTTTCATACCGTGCTCAAAACCATGGAGACGACCAGAATTTGAAATTACGCGATGGCATGGTACTTTTGAATAAGGATTTCTGTGAAGCGCATGGCCGACTGCACGATAGGCCTTTGTTCCAATCATTTCAGCTACCTGCTTGTAAGTAGCAACCTTGCCTCTTGGAATTCTTCTGCATATTTTATAGACTCTCTCTGAAAAGTTCATATGCATATCTTGGTGTTTACTTATTCTTAAAGAATGTCCCTGTTTTCTTTTTATTATAATATTCTAATGCATTTAAACAATATAAGGACAATGTCTATATCCTTCTTCCGGCTTTCTTGGATATATCCGTAAACTTTCAGGAGGTGAGCGGAATGGAAGATCAAGGAACAAGAATGAGTATGAAGGATTTGGGAAAAAACCTAGTGACATTAGTTGGTGTTGGGTCAATTATGGGTGGGCTTGGTCTTACCCTTTACAGCGCCACGAGGAGCTTTGAAGAGTTAGGAGATATGGCCCACACTGGCAAGCCATTGCCTGATTTCTTCATTGACGCTGGGCAGAAGATTGGGTATGGAGGAGTTGCTGCATCTACACTTGCCAACATTGCCTGCGGCATCATTGGCGGGATTGCACTATACAGCATTGTGATAAAAGGGGATTCCATTTTCAAGGGGAAAGATTAACATGACAAGAATCAACAAAAAGGAGCTGCTGATTCTTCTTGAGCTGAGAAGGAATGCGAGGGAAACACTTACAACAATAAGCAAGAGAACCGGAGTTCCTGTATCTACAATTTTTGACAAGCTGAAGCACAACATGAACCACCTTGTGAAGAAGCACACTTCCTTGATTGACTTTTCGCAATTAGGGTATGGGGTTAGGATGCAGGTTGCATTGAAGGTGCATAAGGACTACAGGGAAGAAGCGCGGGAGTTTTTGCTGAAGCACCCTTACGTGAACTCTGCTTACAGGGTCAACAACGGATACCATTACCTTGTTGATGTTGTTCTGAAGGACCTGACGCATGTTGAGAGATTTCTTGAAGAGCTGGAAAACAATTTCAGGATTGAGGAGAAGCAGGTGTTTTACATCATTGACGAGCTGAAGCAGGAAGCATTCCTGGACAACAATGAATTTGCCCTTTCCTCTTTCTGATTTTATAATAAGGTGGAACAGCTTTCCTGGCTTCCCATCACAGAGGACAGTAGAACCAGGAACGTATACCTGCTTGACTTCTGAGATCGGAACGAGATCAGGTAGGACCAGGTAGCTTTGGCCGTTCTCGGAAAATCTTGAGATTTTTATGGTTTAAAAGCCTTACTAATCGCTGAGCTGTAAAGTAAACGTCACCTACTAACTAACAACGGAATTTAACGAAGTTTTACGAATAGAGCTTGAAAATCTGATAGAGCTGAAATCAGAGCTGGAAAAATCAAATTTTGATGAACGACTGCAAGGAGTGAATCGTAAAATTCCTATTATACGCCCTGAACGAAGTGAAAGTGCAACGTGG
>DATDZK010000066.1:0-25079 GCA_035288725.1 Candidatus Nanoarchaeia archaeon
AAAGTGGGGATATTTCTGATGCCGTAGAATGGGAATGCCGAAGACAAGGATTAGATCCAAAAAAAGTTGATTGGAGAGAGATGCAAACTCAGGATTTAATATGGTTAGCTTTTGGTGGCGGAAGAACCTATAAGACTAGTCCAGATAAATATGCTATAGAATTAACCGTGCCAACAAAAATCACGACAATTAGGCATGAAGTAAGGCATATCCAAAAAGGTCATGTAGAAGATACTTATGGGAATTTATCTCCTAAAGTAAGACTTAAACACCATATAATGCATATATTTAGGGATGAACCATTGACATTTATGTATGCATCCACAGGTCCATCTTATAAGCCGACCCCCTAATTTTCTTTAGAATTTTTATCGAACCAGCCCTATTAAATAAATCTCCAGCCAATTGCGTGTAATCGCTGTTAGTTTCTCCAGAATACTTGGAGGGATTGGGTTTTAGTGCAACGTTCGGCGAAGCCGAAAAATCCAAAGTTGAGAAAACGGCGTCTTCAAGTGCGGAGCACCAGAAATTAAAAAATGATAGGTTTTGGGCGTTCCACTAAGTTAGCCTCTTCTGAGTAGTAAAATATAGAAAACTTTATAAAGCTTAACCTACTACTAAGTGATATGACAAGTCAAACACAGGAAGTGAATCTTCCAGGATATGTGAAAAAAGCGATTACCAGCAACCTTGCACTAACTGAACCATACAGTTGGTTAAGTCCTGGGCATTGGAGAGAATTAGCTGAGCATGTCTATGCCGATGAGATTATTCCACGAGCAGAAGGAACTGATGCAACATTTCTACAACGTGGAACACAAAACGCATATGGACATGGAAGGCGAAGAACATTAAATGGAATTTTGTGTTCAGCAGTGGTTGATCATAATGGTGTTGAAAGTCATATTCCTAATTACAGAAGAGTCAAAGAAATTTACGAATCAGTTAACTGTGAAAGAGGAGATGATGACTTAATAGTTGGTGGAATTAAAAAAATAATCTATAGACATATGATTGACAGAGCACCGATCCTGGAAGACAGAGAACAAAAAATCGGGTTAGATGGATTTCATGAACAGCTCTGGGAAAACGGTTGGATGGATGAAGAAGGTCATTCGCTATTAAGAGGCGAATTCAGAATCGTTTATGAAGCTCATGCAGAACCCGGTAACAACTTTATTCAATGGTCTGCTATGATAACCGAATAAATTTAAGACGCCCCGCCTTTTAATATTTTCTCAGATTTTTTACATTTGTTAGCGAGCCAGCGATTGCAACTAATCAGTGTTAGCAGACCCGACTGAAAGGAGGAGAGCGCAGCGGGGTGCGAACGATAGTGAGCAAGTTGCGGAGGGGTCGCCGTCATTTTTTATGTAATTTCAAATATTCTTCAATTGTTTTTTTAGTATAATGTTCAATAGGTAATTTTAATGCTTCATTCAGGGTAATCCATACAAATTCCTGTCCCTCAGAATTAAGTTTAACTTCTGGCGAATCTGTTTTGCAGGCAAAATCAAAGAAGATAAAGTGTTTTTTCTTCCAAAATTCTTCACCATAAACAAATTCTTGAAAGCAAATAAACTCTATATCATAAATATCTAATCCTGTTTCTTCTTTGATTTCTCTTTTTAGAGCATCTTCGATTTTCTCTCTAAGTTCAACATGACCACCAGGAATTACATATTTATCTCTCCATTTGTGAGATTTCATTAAGAAGATTTTGCCTGCCGAATTGAAGATTAATGCACCGCAAGTTGGTTCTGGATATTGTTGTTCTGTCATAATCATTGATTATTTAATGGAAGTTATAAATGTATCTAAAGGCGACCCCGTAGCAATTTCACTTAACAGTTAATATGCGAATTCCATCATCTCCGAAACTTCTGGGCGTTTTCGTGCCATATCCAGAAATTTTGTCATAAAAAAAGTGATACTTTTCGGGAATAGTGTAAAAATTCCGGATTTATCAAAGCAAGGCATATTAAGCTCCTTGGCTATATGGTGGTCATGGATGTCCTTGAGAAAGTGAAAAAGGAGATGTTGAGAAGAAGATACTCTGCAAGGACAATAGCAACCTACTTGAACTGCGTAAGGAGCTTCATAAAAGCAAACCATAAGGATACAAGAAAGTACAGCAAGACAGATGTCAGGGAATTCCTGGAAAAACTAGCTGAAAAAGGGGCTTCAGGTAGCACAATAAACGTCAACCTGCAGGCATTAAAATTTATGCTGGAATATGCATTAAACAAGCGTGTATGGATCGATATAAGATATAGCAAGAACAACAGGAAAAGGCTCCCTGAAATACTGGCATATGATGAAGTAAAAATGCTGTTTAGCACTATAAAAAACGAAAAACACCTTATCATGGTGCAGCTGCTTTACGGTGCAGGCCTGCGTGTATCCGAATTGCTTAACCTGAAAAAAATGGATTTTGTACTGGATCAATGCTATGGATGGGTCAGAAAAATACCGCCACAGTTGTAAGTGCACGTTTTAACGAAAGTTTTAAATAGTGGCGTGCCCATACATAGGTTATGGCTTATGTTGAAACAATAAAGAGAGGAAATAAGGAATATTATTACCTTACTAAGAATCTTCGGGTTGGTATTAACAAATGGAAGAAGATTAGGGTGTATATCGGAGATAAGAAACCAACAAAATCTGAAATCCAGAAATATGCTAAAGAGATTGAGAAGCAGGTTGAGGAGGGAGGGTTCAAAAAATCAGAATACTCTTATCTTGGTGAGGAAGATGCCGAAACACTCCAGGATCTTAAAGAAGGCTATAAGGAGTGGTTAAAGAAAACCCCGGAAAGCCTCAAAAACAAGTTCTATGATGATTTTGTAATTCGGTTTACCTATCATAGCAATGCCATTGAAGGGAATAGGCTTACTCTGCGGCAAACAGCCCTTATTCTTAAAGATAAAGTTATTCCCTCTGGCGTACTGGCATCTGATTATCATGAAGCTGTAAACGGAAAGGAGTGTTTAGAATTTCTGAAAGAGCACAAAGGAGAACTAAACAGCAGATTATTGGAGAAAGTAAATGGAATTTTAACCAAGAACACTGATATTGTTTATGGGGGAAGAATTCGTTTTTTTGATGTTAAAATTGAAGGTTCTAAGCACGTCCCGCCTCCAAACGAAGAAGTGAAAAGGCATTTGCTAAACATGTATAAGTGGTATAGCGCCAATAAGAATAGATTGCACCCATTCGAGCTTGCAGCAATGATTCATGCTAAGTTAACTTGGGTTCATCCGTTTGAAGATGGCAACGGAAGGACATCTAGGACGATTATGAACTGGATTTTGATGAAGAATGGTTATCCTATGTTCTTTATCCCGTTTGAAAAGCGAGAAGAGTATTACATGGCTTTGGAGGAAGCTGACAAAGAGAATTTTAAGGCGTATATGGCCAGAATGTTGCGGTTGATTATAGACCAAGTAAGAAGTTACGGGCACAAGGAGAAGAAATAAGAGTAGTATATGGGCACAGAGCAGGATTAGTTATTATATTTAAGGCAAAACTGGAATATTTATATATAATTAGATTATACATTATGATAGGTAACACCATGGAACAATTCGAGGCAATCCCGAAAAAATGGGGCAATTCATTAGGCATAACAATACCATCCGACATCGCAGAGCAGGAGAACATACAGCCGCAAAAGAAAATAACTGTATTGGTTATAGGGAACAAGCAGAAGCAACTTAAAAAGATGTTTGGAACCTTGAAGCTGAAAAAACCAACGCAGCAAGTAATGGATGAAATAGATGAAGGGTATGACAAACACTGAAATATTCTTTTGCGACACCTACGCATTGATAGAAATAGTCGGTGGAAATCCAAGCTATAAAAAATACCTGTCATCTTCACTGATTACCTCTGATTATAACCTAATGGAGATGTACTATGCATTCTTGAGAGACTGCTGGGCCAGCAGACAGCGGATAAATATTTTGACCAATGGAGTAAATTTCTTGTGCAGATTCCGCTCGAAACAATAAAACAGGCAATGGTTTTCAGGCTTGCGAACAAAAAAGAGGATCTAAGCTATGTGGATTGTATAGGATATGCTTTTTCCCAGCAAAATCTGATAAAGTTTCTGACCGGAGACAGGAGATTCGAAAGCAAAATAGGGGTGGAGTTCGTCAAATAAAATTGAACTTATTCTTTTGGTCTATGGATTTTTACGATTTGTTCAAACCATATTCTCCTGAAATTAGGGGAGATTTAGAAGCATACTTGCGTGAGCATGATGGAAGTAGCGCCAGCAACCTTTTTTATGGACCAGAATATTTTTTGGTTATAAAAGATAAAAGGTGGATGGTTCCTGGCCAGACTTGGATAAGGGTTAATCAAAGTTCAGTTCCAGATATTGCTTATGTAGTTAATTCTGATTTTATGTTAGAAAGTAGTGGCCGAGGGAAAGACAATATGAGTTGTGTCGGCGCTACGAGAGGAGTTTATGATCCTTCTAAAGCATTAATAAGAAAGGCATGGTCAATTTTGGGTTTGAACCTTAATCCGCCGGCCAGAACGTAATAGGGAGCACGATTTTTTAATTGAGTTTAATCGCTGTTAATCTCTCCCGAATACTTGCAGGGACTAAAATTTAGTGCAACGATGCCGAAGGCAAAATTTTAGAGTTTTTGTGGGCAAAATTATATCTAGCACGAAGTGCCTTAAATGAAAAATAATAAAGGGCAAGAATTAAAGTTTATGATAAAATTGTACAGCGACTGGAAAACCATTTTGATAACTTTCGCCGGGATTTCCAATAACATAAGCATTAGCAGGTTCAGGTTTTTCTAATTCAGCCACTAAATCTCCAACTTTGTGAAATTTGTCAGTTGGTATCCTAAGAACTTGTGGAAGACCAACAGCTAATGCGTGAACAGGTTTTTGTTCTGTTCTTATTGTTCCATCTAGATTTTGAAATCTTAATGATTCATACAAAATGTTTTCCTTCAATACTAATTCTGAAAGTTCCATATTATATTTACAACTATTAAGTAGTATATAAATCTTTCTGTTAGTAGATTCTTGCTCCTTTCACTATTTTGCCCGCAAAAATTGAATTTAACAGTTAATATGCGAATTCAGTCATCTCCGAAGCTTCTGGGCTTTTTCATGCCATATCAAGAAATTTTGTCACAAAATCTTCTTCACATAATCAATGCACATTCCAGCTGCAACAGTTGATCCAGCATCCCTGATTGCAAACCTTGCCATGTGCGGAATGTCTTTTTGCTTCTCAATGACTACAGGCTTCATTGGCTTGATCTTTACAATTGCAACATCCCCATTCTTGATGAAGTCAACCTTGCCTTCAATCTTCTGCCCTGTTCTTGGATCAAGCTTGTGCATCAATTCTGCAAACTGGCATGCAACCTGCGCAGTATGGATATGGAACACAGGCGTATATCCTACAGTAATCACAGTAGGATGGTTCAAGACAGCAACCTGCGCAGTAAATTCAGTCACTATTGTTGGAGGGCTGTTCTCATGTCCTAAAACATCCCCTCTTTCAATGTCCTTCATCTGTATTCCTTTTACTGTAAACCCTACATTATCCCCTGGAAGCGCTTCAGAAATAGATTCATGGTGCATCTCAATGGTCTTGACCTCTCCCTTGATTCCCTTGCCATCTCTTGCAGGTACAATTATGACCTTCTCATTCGGCTTCATCACACCAGTCTCAACTCTTCCAACAGGCACAACTCCTATTCCCTTGATATTATACACATCCTGAATAGGCAGCCTTAATGGCAGGTTTGTTGGCTTTTCAGGCACGTCAAACTTGTCAAACTGCTCAAGCACTGTTGGCCCTGTATACCAGGGCATGTTTGCAGATTTCTTCACTATATTGTCTCCAATAAATCCTGCAGTAGGAATGAACTGCACCTTGTCCAGCTTATAGCCAACTCCCTGTATAAGCTTGCTAAGCTCTGCCTTGACATCTTCAAATCTCTTCTGGTCATACTTGGAAACATCCATCTTGTTGACAAGGACAGCAATCTGGCCAACTCCAAGTGTCCTGAGCAGCATCAAGTGCTCTTTGGTCTGCGCCATTGCCCCTTCAGGAGCAGCAACAGCCAAAAATGCAGCATCAGCCTGGCTTGTTCCAGTAATCATGTTCTTGATGAAATCCTTATGCCCGGGAGCGTCAATTATAGTGATTTCAAACTTCTGCGTGATTACCTTCTTGTATGAAAGGTCAATCGTTACTCCCCTTTCCCTCTCTTCCTTCAGGTTGTCCATGACAAATGCAAACTCAAACCCGACCTTCCCCACCTGCTGTGCAGTCTCCTTCAGCTTTCTCATGGTAGCGTCATCAATCTTTCCAGAATCATACATAAGCCTGCCTATTGTAGTGCTCTTTCCGTGGTCAACATGGCCAACGAAAACAATATTTAAGTGTGGTTTTGCTCTTGCCATTGTTATTTAGTACCTCATAGTTTATTATGAATGTTTGTAGTTTCGAATTACTGAGGATGCTTTATAAACATTTCTGTTCTAAACTTTCCATGAGAAAATGGGAAATATTAAATATGTAATCGAGCACATGGAGCCAGAGCTGTTTGAGTGGTGCTTAATCGAGTACAAGAATATATCAAGGATTGTTGGCAGAGAGCATCTGATATTTACAAGTGTTAAGAATGATGCGCGCAAGCTCAAGCAATTTGGAGCTGTCTGCAATGAGCCAGTTGCCCAGCTTCATCTGCAAAATGCCTGCATCCTGGATCCGGCAGCCTCAAAGACATTGTCCTCGCATGATCAGTTTGAATTCCTTATCTTCGGAGGCATCCTGGGAGATTTTCCTCCAAAAGCAAGAACAAAAGAGCTGTCTAGCAAGCTTAATTATCCAGCAAGGAATCTAGGAAAAAAACAATTCTCCACAGACACAGCAGTCTATGTTGCCAGGGAAATCATGCATGGAAAGATGCTTAAGGATTTTGCTTTTCAAGATGGAATAAAAATAAAATTAAACAATGTAGAGACAGTTGAGCTTCCATTCACCTATGTTCTAATTGATGGTAATCCCCTGATTCCTCCAGGCCTAGTGCGTCATTTAAGGCAGAGAAGAGAATTTTAGGCAGAAGGAACAAATGTCGGAATCTCTAGGTGCTTGTAATCGCAGTGAAGCAGGCGCAGAAGCTGAGATTCAATGAATGACTCAGGAGACCTTAGTGAAGTCTGCATTAAAGTGCCTGCCTGCCTGCCATTGTAGCGGGTAATGACTATGGTGTTGATGCTAATCCCGTCAATAGTCAGCAGGTCTGAAGTGGCAGTAAACTCAGTAACTAAAGGCGGCCTGGGATCTACAGAAAACGGCCTGAGAATCTCGCCAAGGTACTCAACCATGTGCCTCATCTGCTGCGGGCTGCAGTTTTCAAGAAAGGCTTTGTTGAAAAGTCCACGGTATAATTTTCTTTTAGGATCATAGGAAAATCCGCATGCATACTCTGGGTTCTTCTGAGCATGCTCCTGTGTATCTAGCATATTATCAAGCGTCATGGAAAATAGAAAAAAAGTAATGCTTAAAAGCGTTGTGAATGTGGGTTTTATATTGGGACACTCAAGATTTCCTCATGCAGCTCTTTGTAATGTGCACGAATATATATCCCAAGGCGTTCTAGTAGCATATTATGTTTTGCATGCTCCCTAGAAGGGTTAAATGCCTCGCGAAGTTCGCTTTCAAGTTCTTCCCTGCTGACAATCTTTCCGAGATAGTCCAAATGGATGATTGCATCAATGTCTGGCTCGCCTTTTGCATAAGGTCTGCGGTAATGTTCAGCGAAAGCAGCAAGTAAAACTGTCCTGGCAATGTCCCGCTGTTCTTCATTTATGCCATAATTGATTCTTTCTTCAAGCTCCTGAATATGGCGCATATGGTCAGAAGATTCTTGCCATGCCTCTCTCTCTGCTGCCCTCCTTTCTTTCCGTAGATCACTTTTGCTCAATCCTTGTGTAACAGGATCGTTAATCAAATCTTTAAATTCATCAAAGCGGCGAACCCTGTTGTTGTATGGCGCATTGCGCACTCGAAATGACGTATGTAGTTGATGTACCATGGTATCAACACCTCGCGAAGTTTTGTAAAAGTAAAGAAGAAGAGTATTTAAATTTTTCTATTTGTAACTACTGAATAGTAAATGAGCGCAAAAACCCCCTACAAAAACCAGGTATGCCCTGTGTCCTCTTTTGCGTAAAAAAAGAACTCCTTTTTCCGGAGATAAAGATGCATGAATCAACCCAAAGTATATTTATTAACCTTGCGTTTTCAATTTCAGCTCAAGCTCATCTGATCTGGATTCAGTCCCTTCCTTTCGCGAATCCTTCTGATAACCTTCTCCTGCAGGTCACCAGGCACCTTGTCATACTCCTGGTCAACTAGGTAATAGGTCCCTCTGCCTTCTGTTGCGCTCCTTAAATCCGAGGCAAGTCCTATCATCTCAGCTACTGGAAGCCTGCATTTCACCAGTATCTCAGTGCCTTTATGTTCCAAGTCTATAAGCTGCCCTCTTTTGTTGCTTACAAGCCTGTTAATTTCACCCATGAAGTCTCCACGGCATTCAATCAGGATTATTTGGTATGGCTCATACATCACTGCTTTCGCATCCACCATTGCAGCTTTGATAGCTTCGCGAATAGCAGGCAGCACTTGCGCAGGCCCTCTGTGAATCGCATCTTCATGCAGCTTGCAGTCCCTGACAACAACTTTAATTTTGACGCAAGGCTCCCTAGCCAAAGGCCCTTCTCTCATCACCTGCTCAAAACCTTCATTAATTAGCTCCTGCACTTCCCCAATAGCGACAATGCCTTTAGTGCCATCAATTAGCACATTTTCATTGTAAACATCCCTGATTCTCTTTGCTTCTTTCACAGCAATTCCAGCTTTCTCAAGTTTCAGGTAAGCTTCTGCATCTCCCTTTTTCATTTTCCCGCCAGTCAAGACTTCTTCCTTAATTAGATTGTACCATTCCTTGCTCAATGGCTCAACAGTTATGTAAAACTTGTTGTGCTTGTTTGGGGACTTCCCTTCAACTTCTGCAGAAGGATTCTGGATGGTTTCCCTGTACACAACAATGGGCTCTCCTGTCTTCACCTGGAATCCCCTTTCCTCCTTTATCCTGTTTTCAATAATCTCCAAGTGCAGTTCTCCCATGCCATGGATTAAATTCTCCCCAGTTTCAAGATTAATGGTAACTTTAAGCGACGGATCTTCCTTGCTGACCTTCTTCAGAATCTCAACTAACTTAGGCAAGTCTTGTGGCTTCATGGGCTCAATGCTCTTTATTATTACAGGATCGAAAATATGTTTCATGTCCTCAAAAGCTTGTTCAGGTTCAAGCGTTATTGTCTCTCCAGCAAATCCAGAAACTCCTCCTAGTGCTATGACATTTCCAGCCACAGCCTCTCCAATCTGCTCAGGCCTTATTCCCTTGTACAAGAACACCTGGCCAACGCGCTGGTACTGCTTTGCATTGTTCAGCCATACCTGCATTCCTTCATTTACAGTCCCAGAGAATAATCTTCCAGCTGCCATCTCCCTTCCGAATTTTGGATCAATTACAATTCTTGTGATTACAAATGCGACCTTTCCATTTGGATTGCAGTTGACCAGATCCTGCCCTAATGGGCTTTGGATATCTCCTTTCCAGATGTGCGGAATTCTGTATCTCTGCGCTTCTACAGGATCAGGCAGGTGATTGATGACCATGTCAAGAATGACTTCATACAAGGGTGCATTCTTCCAGAACCAGTCTGTTATCTCTTCTTTTTGTTTTCCTGATGTGTACTGCTCAATTATATGCTTGAATGTGATGTTCTTCTTTTTCATCCCAGGAATGCTTAGCCCCCAGTTCTCCCTTGCAGAGCCAAATGCAACGCTGCCGTCCATGATGTTTACTTTCCATTTTTCCTTGTACTCATCTTCTGCAATGCGCTCAACAAGCTTGTTGAAATCCAGAACCAGCTTTACAAATCGCTCCTGCATCTGCTCTGGTGTAAGTTTTAGCTCGTTGATCATCCTGTCTACTTTGTTTATGAATAATACAGGCTTCACTCTCTCCCTGATAGCCTGCTTCACAACAGTCTCGGTCTGCGGCATTATCCCTTCAACACCGCAAATCAGCACTATAGTGCCGTCAATTGCTCGCATCGCCCTTGTTACGTTCCCTCCAAAGTCAACGTGCCCTGGGGTATCAATAAGATTAATCAAATAGGATTGCCCTTCATAGTCATGGCTCATGCTCACATTTGCAGCATCAACAGTCAGCAGCCTTTCTTGCTCATCCTTGTGCTGCCATGTTGCCATGCCTTCCTCTAAGTTTCCAGCCGCTTTCTCGCTCATCAGCCCAGCTGCTGCAAGCAGGTTGTCAGTTAATGCTGTGTTATGAATTATCATTCCTTCTGCAACAAAGTTATGATTATCAGGAATAGTGAAGTCATATACTGTTTCTTCATATGATTGGGAAATAGATTCTACAGGAACAAAAGCAAGATCTTCATGGTGGTTTCTGATATTCTGTAGCAATATTTGATTATTTGACCTTACTTGGACCTGAATAGATTCATATTCCATTGATAGGCTATTCTTTTCCTTCCAAAAGAATTCTAATTTTCTTGCACAAACAACATTGTCTCCTAATTTAAGTTCTGCAGCTGTTTTTTCTACGAATTGCATATGCTCAAAAGTGAGGTACTTGTGTTCAGGCGTTGTTGTAATCCCAAATCCGTTGCGTAGCTTGACAGTAATGGTTTTCCCGCCTTGCAGCTTCCAAGCCAAATCAATTTTTTTATTCTCAAGGTTTCCTGTTTCCTTGTTGAGCGAAAAAATATATAGGGGATTTTGAGATAGGTCATAGATGGTGTGCTCTTCTTTTTCCTCAAACTTAGTTCCAAGGCTTAGAGCAGTTTCATATAGTTCCTTTGCAGTCTTTATGCTTCCATTAGCAAGAATAAGCCTGGAGTCTCCAGCTATGCATTTTCCATGGTGTATATGCGCAGAAGTGCAGATGTTCCTTATATTCTTCGGCTTCTTCATCAATCTTTTGAGATCTTCAATAGTAGTTGCTTTTCCCATACCAAACCAAAAATCCTTGAAAATGATTTAAAAACCTTTTCTTTTCTGTTTTTAAAAACAGAAAGCCTTAAGATTGCAAGGAAAGAAGAAAAATGCATGAAAGCAAGAAAAATGCGCAACGAATCGTCCGGCTTAATGCTAGAGCAGATATTGGGAGAAAAAATAATCCTTTCAGTAGAACTTGTGAGGGTTCTTCCTCCAGAGGAGCATCTTGGCGTTGTATGCTATAATCAGCAAACAAAAGCGCATGATTTTATAGAGCCAATCTACAAGCCTAGTGCTCTAGAGGTAAGTCTTGCAATAGAACAAGCGCAAAAAGAAGAAATCAATCCTAATAATCCTATTCTGTTCATATACGCAGGAGTCAACGCAGCAGAGTGGTTTTATGATGGGATTCAGGAAGGAATCCATCGGCTGCATGGGGCAATGTACTACCGCAGGTTAAAAGTATTGAATGACGCGCATCCTGAATTTGAGAAATACGCAGGAATATTGCTGCAGCAGAATTTCCAGTCAATGTAGAATATTGTTTATCTTGCAGCGTCAGCCTGCCTTTCCAGCTCAAGCTTTTTTGATATTGCGAAGCTTCTGCCGTCGCTCTGTGATGCTCTGATAATCTCATCTGCAAGCGCCTCATGCGCCTTTATCTTGCTGCCATAGCTTTTCTGGTAGCTTCCCTGCACCATGAAGCGCAAGGCAATGTCTATCCTTCTCTGCGGGCTGCAGTCAACAGAGTGCGGGTATTTTGCGCCGCCATATTCTATAGTTGTAATGTCCTCACGCGGGGCAGCGTTCTCAACAGCTTTCACAAATACCTCAATAGGATTTTTCTTGGTCTTCTGCTCAATGAGATTAAACATCTTCAATGTCAGGGCAACAGAAGTCAGCCCTTTTCCTCCGCATCTTCCTGAGCTGATGAAATGCTTCTTTCCCTTGTGCCCGGGAGCCATAAGCTTGTTCATGAACCTTTCAATGATCGTATACTTGTTCTTCCAGAATCTGACGCGTGTATTCCTTCCAGCCATCCTCGGAACATGCATCATTCTGAGATTGATGTAGCTCTGCAATCCTGGATCCTGCACCTGAATGCCAGCAACATCCCATCTGCCGAAGAATTTCATTGCCATTAGCGCCTTCCTTTTTCAATCCTGCCTTTCAATAAAGCATCTAAACTTTGATCATTGACCTTTATGACCTGCCATCTTACGCCAGGAAGGTCTCCTTTCGCCCTTCCCATGGTCCCGCCAATGCATTCAACAATGACCTCATCATGCTCGTCAATCTGCTTGATTGCCCCCTCTCTTGGTGCAAATGCTGTGATTATTTTTCCGTTCTTTCTAAGTTGTACGCGAACGCATTTTCGCATGGCGCTATTCGGCTGCTTTGCTTCCCTCTGGGTTTTTTCAAGCACAATTCCCTTTGCCTGCGAAGCTCCCCCAAGAGGGTCTGCCTTTTCCTTAAGATTGAGAGCTCTTCTAGTGAACCATTTGGAGTTCCATCTGAAGGTTTTCCTTCGCTTCTTCAGTCGTTTGCCTGCAAATAATCCGTTGGATTTTCCACTCATGAAATTAATTAGCCAGAATTTGCTTTATAAATATTGCGTTTAACTTGCTGTGTTGCGTGATTCAAAATTTTTGATAAAGTACAAACTAATCCAACAAAAATAGCCTCCTTTTCGTCTATAAACGAAGAATAAATTTTATTTAAGAATTGCGCAACACAGCAGTCCAAAAATTAAAGCTCGGCAGTCGCTCTAAGAAGTATACTCTACTCAGAAGGAAAGGGTCCTCTCTCGGTAAGTTGCTTCGTTAATTCTATAACTCGATCAATAACTTTACGTACGTCTTCAGAATATTTTTGACGCAGACCATCTAATTCACTTTGCATTTGACCTCTAGCATAATTCACTCTATCCTGCTCTTCCATTATTTGCGTCTTCAACAATTCAGAGATATCTTTGTCAGTTCCTATTTCAACTAATCTAACTTCCTTTCCATCATCATCAAATTCAGCATATGCCCACCCAGTAGAAGCAGAAGCATCCCATTCTTTTACATCTTTTTTAGGGATAATCTCCATATCCTGTAATTTTGCTTCTATCTGCTGGTCTGCTTTGCTTCCCTCTGGAGCATTCCAATACCTATCAATATTTCCCATAAAAGTATCATATAGGTTAAGAAAGAATTCTGAATCAACATTATGCGTAACTGTTCTTGGAAAAACACATTTCTTTTTGTATCCATTATAAAAACCACAATTTACTCCTTCCATACCATCTGGTTGCCATTCACACAAATTGCTTTTTACGGGACAATCTCTTGTAACAGTATATGTTTCATCTTCATCAGAATCCTGTTTCACTTGCATTTTAAATTGCGGTTCGGTGTGTTTTTCTAATTCTCTTTCTAATTGTTTTTGGGTTTCTTCACTACGTCCAATTAAAATAATTTCCAAATCTTTCGGAGAAAATTTTCCATCTATATTATCTTCACACATAGTAAGAGATTAATTCCAGTAGTATTTAAACGTTTCTATTTTTATCACTATTAAATTACACAACCTTCAGCTGCACAGGGTAATATCTCTGCACAATCTTCTGCATATTTGAAAAATTGCTTTTGTTCCTTCCAAGCAGCATTGCCTTCTGCTGCGTGTTTTCCATCTCAATTAGGATTTTATTTTCTTCCTGTTTTATCGCCCTAGGCACTAATGGCAGGATGCAGTTCTTGGAGAATTCAACAGCGTCATTAGCAAACTCAATTATCCTTATCCTCTTCTTCAGCAGATTCCCAAGGCGCTTCACATTGCTCCCTCCCTTTCCAATTGCCTTCCCCCCTTCCCCTTCCAGGACAATAAATGTCAATATCAAATTGTCATCATAGAAAACATCCTTCATTTTCGCTCTTGTTAAGGATTCAAAAGTGGTGATGTACCCAATCAGCTGGAGATCGTACTGCATGATTAGTAGCTGGCAACAGCAACATTGAACTTCTTCTTGCAAAGCAAGGCTAGCTCAGTGCTTGGCTCGTCAAGCTCGTATATTGTAATAGGATAGATTTTCATGTAGCGCTGCAGCGCTTCCTTTGCATCAGGAGGGCAGTTCTTTGCAAGGAAAATAGCCTTGGTCTTTCCCTTCCTGACATTGCGCAGAGTTGCATCGCTGCCATAAACGATTTTCTCTTCTTTCAGTGCCTTTCTCAGTGCCTGTATGCTCATTTCTTGTCCTCCTTCTTTTCATTTGTCACAGCCACAAGGTCAGGCAAGCCAGTTCCCAAAGGCACAATCTGGTTAAGCATGACATTTTCGATAACAGAGTTCAGGTAGTCAACTTCGCCAACAAGCGACGCATCAACAAGGTGCTCAATTGGAGTTTCAAAGCTTGCCCTTGCAAGAACGCTTTCCTTCTCGCCTGCAATTCCTGAGCGAGTAATCCCTTTTATTTTCCCAGTTGCAGTCATGCTGTCTGCGATGAAAAGAATGTGCCTTACATCAACTTCAAGTCCCTGGTCTTCAATAACGCTCTTGGCTTCATTAATGATTGTCTGCCTGGCTGCCTCAATGCCAAGCACCTTCTGCACTTCAAATATGTCATTTGTGGTTGTCCTGCCTGCATCCACTCCAGGCAATGCAAAGACATCCTTAAGATTCGACCCTGCAGCAAGAATCATGAACTCGCTTCCATCCTTCACAGGCAGCACTTGCGTAATCTCCTTCACGCCGCGTATGAACACTCCTTTTATTTTCTCCTTCAGCTTGTATGTCTCCATCAGCTCGTTTTCCTTGGCTTTGGTCTTGAGGATTATGCTGCTTCCCTCGTCCTTGATGGACGCATGTTTTGCTTCCTGCTCCAGGGCCTTCATGATCTGGTGGTTGGTAACTGAAAGGTTCTTCATCTTCTGCTTGTCAAGTATCATCTCAATCTGTAATCTTGCCACATCAATTGAGAAATCGCTGACAACTTCCTCTACTCTCGTCTCCTTGATCTGGGCTGCCACCTTCCTGATTCTATCAGGGTCCTTTGCAATTTCCTTGTCAAGGTAAATCTTCATCAATGGCGTCTTTATTTCCTTGCGCGCATCAAACAGTTCTATTAGTCTAGGTAAGCCTTGCGTTACTGCCACTTCTGCTACGCCTGCAAAATGGAAGACATTAAGTGTATTATGGGTGATGATTCCTTCTGCTGTCGTGAAAGTCTCCAGCCCAGGAACGCTCAAGTCATAGACATAAGGATGGTCATAGTCAACATACTCAATCCTGATAATTTCGTCCCAGATCACGTCAGAATAGAACATGCGCTGCATAATTTCAAGCTCTGCTGAGATGTCAGCATTCTTTTCCTTGGCTAGTTGTTCAAAGAGTTTCATGTATCTGAAGAGAGCAGTCCTTCCAATCTTTTGCCTGTTGGTGAAGTTGTTGACATAGCGCGTAGGATAGCCTACTTTCTTGGCAGCGTTCCTGAAAAGTTCTCCAAATCCAGATATCATGTCTGTATGGTCTCTGCTTTTATTGCTCCAGAAATGCTTTGCCTTCTCTGCAAGTTCTTCCAATGCTGCATGCTTGTAGTCAATATCGCTGCCAATATGCTGCAGGAATAATGGGGCATGCTTGTATGGAATAAGCAGCCAGTGCTGCCCTTTCTTGTCTTTTGCTTTGAAGGAAAATATCTTGAATCTGGAAAGCAGCAATGCAATCCCATCAATGAGTTCCTTTGAATTTGAGGAGCAGCGAATCATCTTCCTGCCAACATGGATGTTGCCGTCGCCATCAAAGTAGCCGCGCAATAATCCTGAGACAAATTCATTGCTCGCAGAATATGCAAATTGTGGCACTTTCTTGAAATCAGAGCCTTCGCCGCAATGTTGAGTAATAAAGCGTGCAAGCAGAGAAGAGCTTACCTTGATATCCCTGCTATCAGCAAATCCGCGATGATGAAAATCTTCTTTGTAATTCAAGCCAACACTGGTAATGAAGGATTTTGCTTGGTTAATATAATCATTATCCAAATTTGAGATAGACAAAGCATAATTAGACCCACATCCTTCAGATAAATATGCCCCAACAAACCATCCTGTTAATCCATCCAATGGAATGATGTTCTGCATTGGCTTTGTTACTGTTCCCGGAACATGAATAATGCCGTCAGCATCAACAACCATGGGTGATGCAACTTCATCCTGAATTTTGATGTCTTTAGTGATGACAGGTGCGCTCAGATTGTTAATGGTTGGAATACGATTTCCTATCTTTAATGCTGTTCCTTTAACAGGTATAACCATGTTATCAATGCGCGTAACAAATGAATGATTATCAGTGCAGGTAATGGATCTTCCAGAAGCAGTAATGATATTCATGAGCTTCCCAGGGTGTTTGTGCCTGCTGCATTCAATGACGCGCTTCCATTGCACTTTCTCATCCCTGTCTAGGCTAGGAACGTAAATTTCCAATCCATGTAAGGGAAGAATATGGGAATTATTAAACTCACGATAGCCATTAATATTCATTAATGTGTCAACAAATTTTCCAATAGGCATAAGTTGTACGGAATTATTTATCCGTAAAATTAACCACTCATTAGTCGCAACGGACATCTGCGTGCTCGGCTCGCCAAAGCTCTCTGCAGTTATGATTCCAATTGCCTCTCCTGGGCTGATCCTGCTCTTCTTGTATTCCTCATGCAGCAATTCCAGTGCTTCCTGCTTCTGCTTCGCATTCAGCCTCTCTTCAGCAGCAATTTCCTCAAATTCATCAAGTGCTTTCTTTGGGATTGCGCTTGCAATGTCTTCATTATTTTTCATGCTTCACGCTCTTCACAATGTTCCTGATGTTCAATGTTCCGCCCCATGTCTTGCTCACTTCAAGCCCATCCTCGCCATAGGAAAACTGCACCACATTCTTGTTTGCATCTCTTACGCTGTTGTCATACTCCACCTTCATGTCCTGCAGCGCATTCGCAAGCCTTCTGTACAAGTATCCAGACTTTGGAGTTCGCAGCGCAGTGTCCATCAGCCCGTCTCTGCCTGTCATCGCATGGAAGAAGAACTCGTATGGATTCAGCCCGCGCTTGAAGCTGTTCTTCACAAAGCCATGCGCATCTGCAGACAAGTCATCTTTTTTGAACATGCTCAATGTCCTTCCCTTGTACCCTGTAGTGATGCGGTGCCCCATCAGCGCCTGCTGCCCTACGCATCCAGACATCTGCGCAAGGTTCAGGATCTTTCCCCTTGCCCCAGACCTTGCCATTATCACTGCCGAGTTCCTTGACCTGGTGCTTTGCGCGACATATTGCCCTATCTTGTCCCTGATCTTGTTCAGTACCCCCAATGTCTTGATCTCAAGAGTCTCAGCAAGCGTCCTTCCAGGCAAAGCATCCATTTTTCCAGCGCGGTATTCTTTTACAACCTCATCAACTTCCTTGTCTCCCTGCGCAATGGAAGCATTAATCTTCTCCTGCACCTCTCGGCTTACATCAATGTTGTCAATGCTTATGGTAAATCCCCGCTTCAATAATATCTTGATGCCTAGTCTGAAGATGTTTCCCAGGAACTCTACAGTAATGCTGGGCCCATATCTCCTGTAAAATTCCATGATCATCTTGCCTCGCTCTTCCCCAATTGCATTTGAGTCAATCACCCCGCTGACAAGCTGGCCATCTTCAATTCTGACAAGCCCGTCATCTCCAAGTTTTAGCACTGCATCTTTTGGAGTTCCTTTTGCCAGGCCTTCATAGTTAAAGTCTTTTGGCAGCAGCATGCTGAATAATTCCTTGCCATTTATTTTCTGTTTGGCAATCTTTGGATCTTCAATTCCAATGCTTACCATCAGCTGCGTGGCATCCTCCCTGGTGAGCTGCATCCCTTCTCCTTTAGTGAGCAAGTACAGCCCGGTAACAGAGTCTTCAACGCATCCCATGACATTGTAGCCGTGCTTTGGAGTTATCATTTGCGTCTGCACTTCCATCAGTATCTCAGCTTCAGCTCTTGCCTCCTCAGTCTGCGGAATGTGCAGGTTCATCTCATCCCCGTCAAAGTCAGCATTGAAGGCATTGCACACGCTTGGATTCAGCCTGAAGCTCTTTCCTGGCAGCACGCGGATGCGATGGCACATGATGCTCATCCTGTGCAGGCTCGGCTGCCTGTTGAACAGTGCAATGTCTCCGTCAACAAGGTGCCTTTCAACTATCATGCCTGGTCCAATCTCGTTAAGTATGACTTCCCTGCTTTCATCAGTAATCTGCTTCTTCTTCCCGTCAGGCCGTACCACATAGTTCGCTCCAGGATATGCTTCAGCCCCTCTCTTGATTAGCTCTTTCAGCTTTTCAATATTCCATTCATTCACTCTCTCAGGCACTGTCAGCTCTAGTGCAACTCTCTGCGGAATGCCAACCTCATTGAACTTGATTCTTGGATCAGGGCTGATGACAGTCCTTGCAGCATAGTTGACTCGCTTGCCAGCAAGATTGTGCCTGAACCTTCCCTCCTTGCTCTTGATTCTTTCAGTTAGGGTCTTCAATGCCTGGCCGCTTCTGTGCCTGGCAGGAGGAACCTGGCTTATGGTATTGTCCAGGTAGGTAGTTACATGGTACTGCAGCAAGTCCCACAAATCTTCAACGATGATCTCAGGAGCGCCTGCATTGATGTTCTCAAAAAGCCTCTGGTTAATTCTCACCACGTCTCCAAGCTTGTGCGTCAGGTCATCCTCGCTTCTCTCTCCTGTTTCCAGTGTTATGCTTGGCCTCATTGTCACAGGAGGGATGCTGATCAAGGTTAGTACAGACCATTCAGGCCGGGCAGCTTTTGCATCAAGCCCAAGGAAAAACAGGTCCTCATTGCTTACCCTTTCCAGCCTGGTCCTTATCTCTATTGGAGTCAGCCTTCTGTCATTCTCCATAAGCGTGCTTGGCTTCTCTATCTTTATGCTGTACTGCTTTGCCTTGCAGTGCGGGCATTTCCTGATGTTCTTCACGCTTGTGATAAGAAGGGAAATAATGTCGCGCTTCGCATCCTCTCTGCCTTCTGCATATGCCTTATTAATTCTCCCTCTCCACTTCTCCTGGTCCTTGTCCTGCAGCAATACCTTCCCGCACTCCCTGCACGCGGATCTCAGGCAGTCAAGAATGACCTTGATGTACTTGATGTGAATGACAGGCCTTGCAAGCTCAATATACCCGAAATGCCCCATGCATTCCTTCAGCTTTCCTCCGCATGTCTTGCATCTAAGTCCTGGGTCAATCACCCCAAGCCTGATGTCCATTAATCCCCCGTCAACAGGATACCCTTCATTGTCATAAAGCTCTGGAGTCACTACTTTCACAGCGCTCATCTTCTGTATTTCTTCAGGGCCCAATAGCCCGAACTCAATGCTGTCCACGCACTTGTAAACATATTCTTCTGCCATGTTAGTATTTGCTCTTCAACCTCATCCTGGGAGCTATGCCCAGTGCTTTCAGTTCATCAAGCAAGAGCTTGAATGCGTAGCTTATTTCAACAGGAGTTATCTCCACATTGCTTCCATCCTTGATGCAGAACTTCCTGTTCCTGAAGCTGTCATGCACAGCAAGCATGCCGCACGCCTCGCATATATGGACTATTGTCTTGTCAGAGTCAAACCTCTCCTTGAGCAGCAGGCTTGCCCCGTGCGCAACAAAGCAGTCCTTCTCCATTTCTCCAAGCCTTAATCCTCCGCCTTTGCTTCTTCCTTCAACAGGCTGCCTTGTCAGCAGCTGTATTCTTCCTGATGCCCTTGCATGAAGCTTGTTTGCAACCATGTGCTTCAGCCTTAGATAAAACATGTTTCCTGTGTAAATTGCAACCTCAAATTCCTCTCCTGTTATCCCGTTTATCATCCTTTCAGTCCCGTTCTCCCTGAATCCCATGTCCTGCAGCATGCTTCTTAGGTTCTCCTCAGGCTCTGAGTTGAATGTGGTTCCATCAATGTACCGGCCTGTAAGCGCCCCAGCCTTTCCGCCAACAACCTCTATCAGGTGGCTTACAGTCATTCTTGTAGGCACAGAATGCGGAGAGAAAATCAGGTCAGGAATAATGCCAGAAACGCTGAAAGGCATGTCTGCCTGGGCGACTATCATCCCGATAACCCCTTTCTGGCCACAGCGCGATGCAAACTTGTCGCCTATCTCTGGAATCCTCTGCTCTCTCAGTCTTATCTGCACAATCTTGTTCCCTTCCTCATTCTCAGTAACAACAATGAAGTCTGTAACTCCTTCTTCTCCCTGCTTTACAGTAACTGAGCTTTCCCTTCTTGTGCTTGCTGCTATGCTGAACTCCTCCATCTCTCCTAAGAACCTTGGAGGGCTTGTCTTCCCGATAAGCACATCATCTGGCTTTACTTGCTGCTCAGGATAGATAATGCCGTCATCTTCCAAAAACCTGTAATCCTTCTCGCTCTTGTAGCCTTTTGTCTCCTTGTCTGGAACTCCTATCTCATCCATAAGCCCGCCAGAATACCTAAGCTCTTCAGCATTGTACGGCCTGAAGTAGAAGCTCCTGGCTAATCCTCTTTCAACGCTCCCTTTGTTCAGGATTATGGCATCGCTCATGTTATATCCCTCATAGCTCATCAGTGCAATTACTATGTTCTGGCCAGCAGGATGATGGTTATATCCTGATATTTCGTGCATGAATGTCCTGACAATAGGCTGCTGAGGATACTGCAGCACAGATACATCGGTGTCCATGCGCAGCAGGTAATTCAGCGCATACAAGCCAAGCGACTGCTTTTGCGTCTTGCTTCCCCTGTTCAGCCTTGCTGACTGTCCAAAGTTCGCATAAGGAACAAGGCTTGTAGTTATTCCGAACATGATGGTAGGGGAGATTTCAAGGTGTGTATGCTCTGGAGTGATGTCATCTTCGTACAGCGCAACAAACGCATTTTCCTCTTCAGCAGCATCCAGGTATTCAATAACGCCATGCGCAATCAGCTCCTTCCATCCAAGCTTCTTGTTAGCTACTTGCTGGTAAATTTCATCAGTGAACAGGCTTTTTCCATCCTTCACAACAATCAATGGCCTTCTTACTCTTCCTTTGGAGATTTCAAGGTGCAGCTCGTCATGTAGTTCGTCATAGAACACGTTCAATGTGCCTGGCAGTTTTCCAGTTTTTCTTTCTTCTTTCACGCTTGCAGTGAATGCAGCTACGTTTTCAACTGTGCCTGCAAACCTGTCATCTATGAAGACGTCAGTCATGCTTCATCCCAAGCCCTTCCAGGACTTTTTTCACCTTGTCCTCGGAATATTCTTCTTGTGATACTGATGCAAGCATTGCCAGATTTTTTCTTAATCCAATTGGCGTGCCTTCAGGAGTCTCAATTGGGCATAACCGCGAGTAGTTGGTAGGGTGCAGGCTCCTGGCTTCAAAGTTCTCCTGGCTGGAGCTTAACAGCGAGACAACTCTCTGCAAATGGCTTAATGTTGCAAGGAAATTAGTCCTGTCAATGTTCTGGCTTATCCCTTTCCTTCCTCCAACCCATGTCCCTGTTGCCATTGCGCTCTTCACTCTGCTTGTCAGCAGCTTGTCTCGAATGATTATCTTCACGCTGCTGAACTTTCCTCTTTTTACCAGGCGCTGGAAATTGTAAAGAATGTCATTGACCAAAGCGCGCATGTTCACCCTGAAAAGGTCTGCAAGAAGGTCTCCGGAAAGCTTCAGTCTCTTGTTCATGTAATGGTCCTTGTCCTGCCCTTCAATGTCAGTCTTGGTAGTAATCAAAAATCTCCTAAGCAGCTTGCACAGGCTGTACGCCTTGAAGACCCTGTCATGCTGTGTCGTTCCAATATGCGGCAGCAGGTACTTGTCCAGGTTATCAAGGACTTTCAGGTAATCTTCCTCAGCCTGGCCAACCATTCCAGCTTTTTTTGCAATGTAATCAAGGGCATCTTGCTGCGTCTTCAGATGAACAGAGTCATAAAGGTTGATGTAGATGTCGTCATACTGCTGTCCCTTTCCAATGTACTTGACAATCTCAACGTCCTTGGTTATGCCCAATGCCTTGATAAGCACAATCACAGGAATTCTTGTGAACCTTGTAAAAGTCAGGTTGATGATTCCATCTTTCATCTGCTCTATTAAGTGAGGAATCCTGTAGCTCCCTTTCTCAGAGAAAATCCTTCCAATGTACTTTGCAGTGCCGCTGCTCGGCTGCTCAGCAAACAGCTTGTTGCTTGCCAGATCCTCAACTGTGATCAATACTCTCTCATTTCCGTTTAATATGAAGTACCCTCCAGGGTCATGCGGATCTTCCCCGTTTGCAACAAGCTCGTCCTTTTTCATGCCATGCAGATGGCAGTACTTGCTCTTCAGCATTATAGGAAGCTTCCCAATCTGTGTAGTGAAGCTCTCCTTCTGCACCCCATTTATGTGCGCAGAAACCTCTAGAAATATAGGGGCAGAATACGTCAGGTTCCT
Source organism: Candidatus Nanoarchaeia archaeon (assembly GCA_035288725.1). GTDB lineage: Archaea > Nanobdellota > Nanobdellia > SCGC-AAA011-G17 > DATDVL01 > DATDVL01. The sequence continues at coordinate 22,516 of DATDZK010000066.1, forward strand.
CAGGCGCGCTTCAATTGGCATGATGTTGCGCTTGCTCCCGTCAGCTTCCACAAGGTTAGGCTTCTCAACCCATATCTTGTCCAGCCTAATCCTGAAGTCCTCAATGTCCTGCGGAATAATTGTAGGCACAACCTCCTGCATCTCCTTGACAATCTCCTGCATTCCTTTTTCAATAAAGTTGTCAAAGCTCTGGATATTGCTTGCTATCAGGCTATGCTCTTCAAAATATCTCTGGATAAGTATGTCATTCTTCATTCTGTTACCACCCTGAAAAATGTGAATTTCCCGGCAGTCGGGCTGTCTCTTGTGATCTTGATTATGTCTCCTTCATGCGGTCCAAGAAGCTGGATTGCAGGATCTTTTGCAGAAATCTTTGGCAAATGTTTCCTCTCAATATGGTATGCTTGAAGCACTTGCTGTGCTGCCTCATCATTTAGCTTCTCGTGCTTAGGCACAAGCAGGTGTTTGCGGATGTCAAAGGTTACTTCAGCCATTTTTTGCAGTTAGACGGGCCGGATGGGATTTGAACCCATGACCACTTGCTTGCCTTGAAGCATGATTGCTTGCTTGATAAAAGGCAAATGCTCTACCAAGCTGAGCTACCGGCCCAACGCCCTAGGCGAGAATTGAACTCGCGCCACAGCCTTTCTTTGGGCCTACTCATGCCCGTGACAGGGCTGTATCCTAACCACTAGACGACTAGGGCATGAATACCTCATCCTTCGCAGTCTTCCAGCTATGCGTTTTAATAGCATGTAAGAAAGGAGGACAGGAGCATTTAAAGAAAATGAAAAAGACCCTTTATAAGTCTTTCTATTAAAATAGAATTCTCACTATTTAGCTACTGTACATATGTTCTAAGAATCATAAGGTGAGCTTATTTATATATATTGTTGTTGCAAGGAAGTAGATTTTGCAGAGGATATATTTTTAAGGCAATAGCAGCCAAAAATGTTTATGCTTCTAATCAAAAAAGTTGGAATTCTTGGAGCTTTGGCACTGGCAGGCTGCACTAGCACGCAAGAGCCACCTCTGGATTATTGCCTTGAAGATTCCATTCATGAAAGCATGCTTGCAGAAGAAGACAAGCAGGCAATGTACCAGCGTTTCTGTGAAATCAGGGGAGAATATAACAAAAATTACATTCCAAACTTGCATGACTGTGACGATATGGCGCAGGAGTTTCGCGATTTTCTGGCAGGGATTGGAATTGCATATGGCCGCATGCGTCTTGTGCAGGGAGTCAGGAAAGAGGCGGGGAACAAGAAGTCTCCTGGTCATCTATGGCTTGAAGTTTGGGAAAACAGAAAGTGGAAGGTCTATGATCCGTCGCAGAACAGGTTCGGCGAGCTGCCTGTGATAATGCGCCTGAAATATGGGATTGAGAAGGTAAGCATGGGAGATGAGATAATCAAGGATGGCAGCTATGGAACAGGTTCAGCAGGGTACAAGAATTACGGCGATCGCTTTGAAAACGGAGAATGGATGTCAGGAAGGGAATGATATCCCACAAGAAGGTTAGGACATATCTGTCTCATTTTCAGGACGACTAAGTATCTTCATATCTTAATCTAAGTAGTTCTTTCCAAACTACTAGTAGAGGTATTCTGCCAGCAAAAAAGAAAGCGGTATTTACATTTGAGTGAATGGGAGAATCTGAATATGTAACAACACCGAATACATCTCCTTGACGTAATCTAAAACCATAAGGAAATAATTCAGATACCTTCTGATGGGTCTTATTAGGGAATAACTTTATTCCAGATTGCATAAGACTTTCTAAGTCAAAAACTTTAATTGCAGGACTATTTTTCGGACTAAAAAAGATAGAAATTTCGCGATGACCAGAAATTTTTCTTACAATCCCATTACCTTGATAGAGTATTGGACCGACACCCATAGGTAATTGTTCAGTTGCTAATTTCAAAAAGTATTCAGATTCACGTTCATTCAGAAGTATATCCCTCAGATTTTGATCCACCATTTGACGTTTGCCCTGTTTATCCATATGCCTAGTCCAATGAACATATATTTAAGCTTTTCTATAGTAATAACTTAAAAGTAGTTAAATAAAGCAATCCCACAGGGAGGACTCGAACCTCCAACTTGTCGGTGTCAGCTGATGGTTCTTCCTCCAACGCATCAAGCGCTGTCTGACCATTTCTACAGCCGACTACTCTACCATTGAGTTACTGTGGGAACTGAAGAAAAAGCCGGCAACTTTCCTTATAAGTTTTACTGTAGGGAAATATCAAAAGGGAAGGAAAGATTGAGTATATTTGGGTTATCGATTCTTTTTCTGAATCCCATGATTGCAACGCCTACAACTTTGCCAGTTTTTTCATCCACGCGTTCTGATATGCCCTCGCCAATGTCCCTAAAATATCCATGGGTAAATTTGCTCTTCTTATTTGTGGGGCAAACTTCTCATAATCCCAACGTTATGTTCAATTCCCTCGGGCGCCTGAATTATTTTACATCAAATTTTCTTGCCCAAACATCAAGATGTTTGAAACATTTAATTAACTCTTTTCCTTTATTAGTTAATGAATATTCAACTCTTG
>DATDZK010000067.1:0-5601 GCA_035288725.1 Candidatus Nanoarchaeia archaeon
AAACATACACGTATGTGCGGCATTGGTGGGGTGTACGATCCGTACGGAAAAGCAGGGGAAATCGCAGTCAAGGCAGCTGAAGAGTTGCAGCATCGCGGACAGGATGGTGCTGGCTTATTTCTGAATGCAAGAGATGGTCCAAGAGTCCATAAGGGCGCAGGATTTGTCCATGAAGTATTCCATGGCATGGATATTCCCTCTGCAACCATTGCAATATCCCATGTTCGCTACGGCACGCAGGGTGCATCTGACAAAAAAGGAAAGAACCAGCGCAACGCTGCCCCGCTTGAAATTATTATCGAAGGCGAAATGCGCGGGGCAATAGCACACAACGGCGACCTTGTAGGAGCAATGCCATTGCTTGAAGCATACCAGGAAAGAAGAAAAACCGATGTTGACACAGAATTGTTTGTGCTGAGGTTTGAAGACAGCAATGAAAAAGGTCTAGTAAATAGGGTGCGTGATGCCTTGATGCCAGTTGCAAATGGAGCATATTCAATGGTAGGCATCTTTGATGACGCCTTGTTTGCCTTCCGCGACCCTCTTGGAATCAGGCCGCTTATGTACGGAAAAAGGATGAATGGAACATGCATAATCGCGTCAGAATCGCAAGCACTGGAAGGATGCCAGGAAATAAGAGACATAGGGCCAGGCATGATGCTTATCCTCACCGCAGCAGGAAAAAGCTACGAGCAGATATTTGCAACCACCAGAAGGGCGCATTGCGCATTCGAGCATATTTACTATTCTTCCCCAGCAGCAGAAACTGACGGGATTTGGGATGAGGGGGTGCGCCAGCACCTTGGAAAGATTGTCGCTGGCTACATTGATGAAAAGCCAGATGTAATCATTCCTGTTCCAGACTCAGGAAACAGCTTTGGCATGAGCCTTGCTTACCATCTTAAAGTGCGCCCTGTTCCAGGATTGTTGCGCAACCATTACATGGGAAGAAACTTCATTGTTGAAGGCAACCGCCAGGAGCTGGCAAGAAAGAAGCTGAGGCTAAACAAGAAAGTATTCAGAGGTGCCCATGTTTTGTTTGCAGACGATTCCATTGTGCGCGGAGACACTTCAAAGGAGCTGGCAGGCCAGGCATACGATGCAGGAGCGCGCCTGGTGGACATTGCAGTCTCATATCCATTATGGTCGCATCTTTGCAACATGGGGATTAATACTCATCTTCACAGGGAACTGCTTGGCTATCGTGCTGAAGGCTCATTGAAGAATGCTGCAAGTTTGGTAGGGGTAAGAAGAATCTATGTCCCAACAGCACTGGATGTGCGCAGGGCAATGGTAGCTACAGCAGCAATGAACGGAATCTCTCGCAAGGAATCAGATTTCTGCATGGCCTGCGTCGACGGCATCTATCCAATTCACAGCCCTTTGATGAAAGCCATTCCTGCAAAAGCAGAAGAGTATGCAGGAAGCAGGTCAGTGTAAAGCAAGCTGCAAGCCAAACACCCGCCCAGCAAGTGAAGGCTCTCTGAATTTCAGTGTCAAGCCTGCAAGTACAGGATAGATTTCTTCAAGATGTTGTCGGAGAATCCTTATATGATTGCACTGGATATGCTCTACATGGCAGAACCTTCCCTGCTCTACATAGATGCCAACTTTCCATCTGGTGGCAGTATTATAATGATATATCCCTGACCCAGATCGGCAGCAGGCAAAGAAGCAGGAAAATACAAGTCAAGCAGGATAAATCAGTGTTCAACAGCATTTAGAAAGTATTCCAGGTTGTGCACATCAATTCTGGTCATGGATTTCACTTCACAGTTTTACTTTCTGCCCGTTCCTCAGCACATGCACTCTTTTCCTATTGTACCCAAGCTCCTCTGCAAGTGTCACAACTCCCTCAAACATCCTGTGCTCTCCCTGGCAGGGTATGATATGCTCAGGATTGACCATGCTGATAAAGTCCCTTAGGTCTTCCCTGTAGCAATGGCCAGAAGCATGCACGTCCTTGAATAATCTCAGCCCCCTGTCAATTAGCTTCTTTTCCATATGCTCCCTGTGCGTGATGTTGGGCTCTGTGGGAATAACCCTGTTGCTGAATATGACCAAGTCATCTCTCTTGAATGCAAAAGGCAGCTCTCCTGACGTCATCCTTCCAAGCACAGAATGCGGCTCTCCCTGCCCGCCAGTCGCAACAACAACGCACCTGTCAAGCCCTTTCTTATGGTATCGCTTCAATCCTCTTCTAATCTCCTCTCCATACCCAAACAAGTCAGATGTCTTTGTGTAATGGCTCACCCCTACATTCTCTGCAGCAGTCACGTACTTCATGAAGCTTCTTCCAAGCAATACAACATCCCTTCCTAGCTTATTTGCAAAGTCCATCACGCTCTTTATCCTTGCCAGGTGGGAGGCAAAGCATGTCACTACAATTGCCTTCCCGTCAGTGTCCTCATCAAGCATAACTTCCCTTAGCATCTCCCTTGCAACCTTCTCGCTAGGAGTCTTGCTCTCAGTATTGGAGTATAATCCATCCACAACAAGCGCTTTCACTTTTCCTGACTTTCCCAATTCTTTGATTCTCTGGTAGTCAGGCTTCTGCCCAAGAACAGGATGGTTGTCCAGCTTGAAGTCATTCGCATACAATACAATTCCCTCTGGAGAATGGGCAGCTATCAGGCTTGTTGAAGGAGTGCTGTGCGTGATGTTGATGAACTCAAGCTCAATGTGCTTTCCAAGTTTGAGTGAAGTGCCGTTGTTAATGCTGTGCAGCTTGTTATTTATCTCAATCTTGTCATCCTTCAGTATGTTCCTTATGACCTCTATTGTGAATGGTGTTCCTATGACTGGGGCATTGTACCCGCCTGCAAGGTAGGGGATGGCGGCGCAATGGTCAAGATGGCAATGAGAAGTAAGTATTCCTCTGACATTCTTCTTGTAAGACTGCAGAACAGAGTCATCTGGTATTGCCTGAGCCTTGATCATGCTTGACTTTCCAGCAGTCAGCCTGTTTCCTCCGGATTCCTCAAAGTCAGCAAGCTTCTGGATGTTGAAGCCCATGTCAAAGCAGACAGCCTCATTGCCAAAGGAAGCGAAGGTCATGTTCCTGCCAACCTCGCCATAGCCGCCAACGCCTATAATGTCCATGCAAAAATGTGCTAAATTTGATTTATATGGATGATGTTACTACTTGAGAAGGAAAGTCCATAAGGCTTTTAAGGCAGGAAGAAAGCATCAGCCAGATGGAATCATCCCTGGAACAGCGCCTGGCAGGGCTAATGCAAAATATCAGGAGCCTTTCTTCAGAGGAATTTCAGGAGAGATTCAGGTCATCAAGAAGATATAGGCAGGCCATTGCAAATGCATTGGAAAAAGCGCTTGATTATGTAAAATCAGGCAAGGCATCAGCAAGAGCCAATGGCAAAAACCAAGCAATTCTTGCCCGCATCCCAGACGAGGAGCTCAGAAAAGATGCATCATATCTTTCAGGCAACGAGATGGCAAGGAAATATGGCATAAGAAATAGCTCTGTAGTCTATGAGGAACTGCAGAGAAGGAAGATAAGCAAGTTTGGAGCAAAAAACTGGAACAGGGACAGCATGATCCTGGCAGGCTGCCCTGCAGCAGAGATAGCAGAGGCAGAGGGAGTGATCAGGACTGCAATCTCCAATTACATACACTACCATAATCTGGCAGGGATATGGTATGAAGCGAAAAAGCAGAGGAAAGAAAGGGAGGAACAGGGAAAGGCTGCAGCATCCGCAATTGTTGCTAATATTGCTTGCTGTATCGATCATTTAGCTCAGAAAAGAATTGAGTCGCAGGCAGAAGCTGATGCAATCCAGTATCTTGGGATGCATAACTTTAATAGGAGGATAGACCGGAAAAATCTGCTTTTGCTCTTCAGCGAATACAGGAAGATGATGGAAAAGGGAGAAAAAATAAGCGCCACAAGATTCTCAGAAAGAACAGGAAGGAGTAACCTGGCATGCACAAAAAAGGTCATACAAGAAATAAATCTTCCGCTTCCTGATCATTGGAGAAAGTACTAATCAAGGATAATAAAATGGAAGAGCAAAATCTAGAGGGAAGGCTTGAAGGCATTGCTGCATCAGGTGAATCAGATTCTTACCAGCGAAGGAAGGAATTGGTTATTTGCGGATATTCATTAAAGGAGATAGCAGAAGCAGAAGGCATAGCCTATAGTACATTATGGGCATATCTAAAGAGAAAGCCTGAGCTAAGAAGCCTATTGAAAAGTTGCAAAAAAGGATTGCACAATTATACAGATGAAGTGCTTGCGCAGGACGCAGCAACTCTTCCTTATACTGGGATGGGGAAAAAGTATGGACTACCAACATACTTAATAGAAAAGGAACTAAAAAGAAGAGGGATTAAGAAAAAGAGGGTTCATCTAAAATCACAGGAACTAAGAAATGCATCTGATGAAGAATTAAAAGAAGCAATGGAATTATTTTCCTCTAAGGAAATGGGGGAATACTACGGAATAAGCTATTCAACTTTCCATAAGGAAGCAAAAATGAGGAATTTGGGACCTAAAAAGTATGCACCAACACCACAAATTCTTGAGAATCGGAAAGCGCAATTGGGATTATTGACAAGATTACTTGCTGAAAAAGAGACATTGCAGCAGATAGGTAATGAAATGGGATTCTCAAGACAGTGGGTGTCATATCTCATTGCCAAGTACGACCTGAAATGAACATGGAAAAAATCAATTGAAGATAGAAAAATGCTGAAAAGCAGATATAAGCAATTAGTCTACAACCACGTCTGCCATCTGCTTGAGCAGAAGCTGGAAACAGCATCCCAGGCAGAGAAATGGGCAATACAATACATGGAAAGAATCAATTGGAATAAGAATACAAACATAGAGCGAATTCTTCGGTTTTTCCAGTATTATTCAGAAGTGAAATCGCAAGGAAAGAAAATTCCAGTGTGGGAATTTGCCAGAAATGTAAGGATTGGCGGATCACACGTAAACATGATTGTAGATAGGATAGGCTTGCCAACCCCTGGCTATAGGAGATATGACAAAGGGCCAAGAAAAGGGCCAAGAGGAACAACTCGCCGTAACGCGCGCGTAATCAATGCCTACCAAAAGACAGTTTTTTCCGAACAGGATATAGCATACTTTGAAAGGATGACACGAGAAAATGTCAAAAGGATAGTAAAAAATTCAAGGAGAAGCAGTCTGCCAGCAACAAATCTAAGCCTTGCGCACACAAGCCAGATATATGAGGCTGATGATCTTGGCTTTTCCAGGGAAGAAATAGTGCAACTGCTGAAAATCAGGCCAAAGAAAGTAGAAGTAGCATTGCAGCTGCGCCAGGAGCTGGAATCGCTGATCATCAACGAGCTGCGCATCCTAAAGCAGGATCATTCCATCAATAAGCCTTACCTTTAGGCCTGCGCTGCTCTCTTGCTGAGGGCATTTGCCAATAGCACAAGAACAAAGATGCCTGCGACAGCTCCAACCACAAGCAGAAGAGTCTCCTGCACTCCAGAAATGCCCGTCTGGAATATCATCAGCTTCTTCAATATAATCTCGCCTATGACAAACGGGTTGTAGGACGCAATCTTTTTGACTGCCAAAGGCAGGGTTTCAAGCGGCAATATGGTGTT
>DATDZK010000068.1:0-2343 GCA_035288725.1 Candidatus Nanoarchaeia archaeon
GAGTTGTATAAATCTCAAAAAAACAAAAAACTCAAACGATAGCTTTTTAAATTATCTTCAGGCTTTTCTCTTAATGGTCAAGCGCATCGGCGGCTCAAGAAGGAAAACACGGGCAAAGTTCTCAAAGAACTACAGAAGCAAGGGAAAAATCAGCATCAGGCAGTTCTTGCAGAAGTTCAGCACAGGAGAGAAGGTCATCTTGAAGGCAGAGACAGCCTACCAGCAGGGCATGTACTTCCCAAGGTTCCATGGCAGGCAGGGCATTGTGCAAGGCAGGCAAGGCGCTTGCTACCAAGTCATAATCAAGGACGGAGACAAGGAAAAAATGTTAATTGTTCATCCAGTTCATCTGAGGAAAGCATAATGGCAGAAATTGAAATCATCAGCGAGCATCCTTTGACATTGCAGGAAGTAAGAGAAAGGCTGGAAACTATGAAGAAGCGCGACAAGGAGCTGCATTTCCGCGCAAACAAGGTCATTGAATATCTGGATGCATTCGCAGGCAAAAAGCAGAAGGATATTACAGCAAAGAAAAAGGCGTTAATCGAATTATCTATTGGCAGACTGCGTGATCGCCACATTGCAAAGATTCTGGACATCATGCCAGAGGACCTGGATTCCTTGAAGGCAATCCTGGCAGGCGAGAACGTTACACTAAAGCAGGATGATCTGAAAAAAATTCTCGAGACTGTGCAGGCATGAAGCGCTCCTCAAGGCGATGGAAGAAGAAGCGCCAGATGCGATGGAAATGGCAGAGGAAAAGAATGAAGAAGGAGAAGAGAAAGCGCAGGCTGCAGGCTGCTTAAAACTAGTAATCGGAAGATTTCCGGAAATTTCTTGTGAACTTATATTAAGCAGTCCAGGTTTTTAATAAGAAATGCAGAAAAGATTGGGTGTAGCAGATAAGGAATGGATAAAGCAAAGACTCAAAAAATATACAGAAAGGGATATTACATGCAATGAGCCGCACTTCACCAACAAGTTGGATTTGCAGAATATTGACAAAAATGAGGTGATACATCACATCCTCAATCCAGAGAAGCTTGCATTTGTTGGCGCTTCAGAATCGAAAAACAGGAAATATAGGCTGGTTTATGATCTGTATTTTCAGACAGGAAAAAACAGGACCTTGAAGATACCAGCAAGTCTGAAATCACAATCTTTATATCTGATAAGTGTAATAAAGATAAAGAGGAAGGTGCAACATGAGGCAAGGAAATATTATGGTCAAAAGGAACTATAATGTCAAACAACTGAAGTCATATTATGATGCAGAAAACGACTTGTTTTATGCCCACAAGGAAAACACAAAGGTGTTTTCTAATATAATGCTTGGAGACTTTCACATCGAATATGATAGAGAAGGGAATATTGTAGGAATCGAGGTGCTAAATGCAACAGATGTATTGAAGGAATATGGTGTAAGCAAAGAAATGCTAAAGCAAATGCAAGATGTACAGATAAAAGTGATCGAGAAGCAGAGCACTATTCTTGTGTGGTTGATTATTGTTGGAAAGGGAAAGGAGCAAGGTATTCCGATTACGGTGAACAATCCAGAATCGCCAATGCAGCAATTGATCGCAAGAAAATAGGAATTTATTTACGTTCTCCCGATTATGTAGAGCCCCAATTCACAACATATTTAAAATCCAGCCTCTTGCAAACCATGTCAAAAGTATCGAGCAGTGAAGTTCTTTTGAGCTTTCAGGCAGTCTGGAAAACAGAAAGTCTTATAAACATCTGCAGAGAAAATTCTGCTTACACTAGCCGCGAGGCAGGTGAATACGTCAAGTCAATAATTCTTTATTGATTATGCGACGTTTGCAAGCATTCACGCATGATCGAGCTAATGACATCGTGCGTTCCCGTGAATACTCACCAAGAGTATGAGTGAAGAGCGACCATGTGAAAATTATACACATGAAATGTAGTACGAAACAGTCAACAGCAAGTTTCAGATTGACAGGCTACAATAATTCCCGTTTATCCTGCGGGAGGTCGCTGCTATCGGAGTTCGACTAAGCCATGCAAGTCTAGCCCCAGCAATGGGACTGGCATAAGGCTCAGTAACACGTCGACAATCTACCTTACAGTCTGGGATAACTTCGGGAAACTGAAGACAAGCCCGGATAGGGAAGTTTCGCTGGAATGCATTCTTCCTCAAAGGCAACGCTGTAAGATGAGTCGGCGGCTGATTAGGCAGTTGGTGAGGTAACGGCTCACCAAACCAGAGATCAGTATGGGGGATGAGAGTCCTAGCCCAGAGAAGGACACTGAGATAAGGGTCCTAGTCCTAAGGGATGCAGCAGGCGCGAAACCTTTGCAATGCGCGAAAGCGTGACA
>DATDZK010000069.1:0-3848 GCA_035288725.1 Candidatus Nanoarchaeia archaeon
AAAAGGAAGAGAAGAAACCTGCCCTTGCTGATTTTCAGATCAAAACAGGCTTGGAAATGCCTGCCATTCTTCAGGAAGACATCAAGATTAGGCAGATTGAAGAGGAGCTGAAGATTAATGAACCCGAGCCTGCTGAAGAACCTAAAGAGAAGAAAAAAGGATTTTTTGCTAGATTATTTGAGAAGAAAGAAGAGCCTGCAAAAGAAGAGGACAAACTTCAAGATGGAAAGGAAGAAGCTGCAGAAGAAGCTGTTAAGGAATTTCCTGAAGAGCAGAAGAAAAAAGGATTTTTCGGCAACATCAAGGAAAAGATTACCACCAAGAAGATAGATGAAGCCAAGTTTGAAGAGCTGTTTTTTGACTTGGAATTTGCATTGCTTGAAAACAATGTTGCCTATGAGGTTGTGAGCAAGATCAAGGATGACTTGCGAGGGCAGCTAGTAGACAAGCCATTGCCCAGGGGAAAGCTGGAAGAGGCTATTCTAGAGACCTTGAAGAAAAGCATTGATGACATCCTGAGCTTTGAGCCTGTTGACCTGATTGCAAAGATAAAATCAAAGAAGGAAAAGCCGTTTGTGATTGTGTTTGTCGGGATTAACGGCTCTGGCAAGACCACCACGCTTTCCAAGATTGCCCACCTTTTGAAAAAGAAGGGACTGTCTGTTGTATTAGCTGCTGGAGACACTTTTCGCGCAGGATCGCGAGAGCAAATTGAAGAATGGGGAAAAAAGCTTGAAATAAATGTCATTGCCAAGGAATATGGCGCCGATGCTGCTTCTGTTGCCTTTGACGGCAGGGCATATTGCAAGGCTCACCATATTGATGTTCTTTTAGTTGATACAGCTGGAAGGCAGCACTCCAATGAGAACTTGATGCGTGAAATGGAAAAGATTGTGAGAATTGCACAGCCAGACATGAAAATATTCATTGGAGAGAGCATCACTGGCGGGGACATGGTCTTGCAGAGCCAGGAGTTTAACGAGAGCATAGGCTTGGACGGGATCATCCTGACTAAAAGCGACATTGACGAGAAAGGCGGGGCGATTATTTCCGCGAGCTATGTCACAAAAAAGCCAATTCTTTATCTTGGCGTGGGGCAGTCTGTTGATGACCTGAAGCCCTTTGAGAAAAATGAGATTTTGAAGACGCTTGGATTGTAACATTTCTTCCACAAAACCTTTTAAATAACTTTATGCGCTTAAGTCCATGCTCAAACTGTACAATACATTGACAAGAAAGAAGGAGGTATTCAAGCCATTGAAGAATAAAGATGTCCATGTTTTCGTTTGCGGCCCCACAACTTATGATTATTCGCATATAGGACATGCTAAAACCTACACTCAGTTTGATGTTATTGTCAAGTACCTTCGCTGGCTAGGGCACAATGTATTTTATCTGCAGAATATCACCAATATTGAAGATAAGATTATCCAGCGTGCAAAGGAAAAAGACAAAGAACCTTTAGCACTTGCCAATGAATACGAGGAAATATATCATAGAGATATGCAATCTCTTGGAATTGGCAGCGTGAACAAGTATGCCCGCGCAACTGACTACATCAAGGCGATAGAAAGCCAAGTACAGAGGCTTATTAGCAAGAAAATTGCATATAAAATCTCAGATGGCTATTACTTTGATCTTACAAAATTTCCTGATTATGGGAAGCTAGCAAAGAGAAAATCACAAGATGCTGAAGATGCTGTTTCCCGCATTGATGATAATCCTGAAAAAAGGAACAAAGGCGATTTTTGCCTGTGGAAATTTTCCAAGCCTGATGAACCTTCCTGGAAATCCGAACTTGGAGCAGGAAGGCCTGGCTGGCACATTGAAGATACTGCCATTACTGAAAAGGAATTTGGCCCGCAATATGATATTCATGGCGGAGCTGTAGACCTGATATTTCCACATCATGAAGCTGAAATTGCCCAAATGGAATCAATTTCTGGGAAAAAGCCCATGGTCAAATATTGGCTACATTCTGCGTTTTTGAATATTAACAAAAGAAAAATGTCCAAGTCACTTAAGAATTTCGTCACTATCCGCGATGCCCTTGAGCGCTATGACGGAAAGATCATCAGGTATTTTTTCGCTTCACAACATTACCGCACCCCAATCAGCTTTTCTTATGACATATTGGAACAAAGCAAAAATACGCTCCAAGGCCTGAACAATTTTATCCATACTTTGCAGCACAGCAGGCAAAAGGATAATCCAGATTTATTAAAAAAGACTGAGGAGCGATTTATAGAGGCAATGAATGACGACTTTAATACTCCGCAAGCCTTTGCTGCTATCTTCGATTTTATGCATCAAGTCAACAAAGAGCAATGCGGCGGAAAAAAATCTTATGAGCTTATGCTTGAACTTGATCAGATATTCAATGTTCTTACTCCAGAACAATTTTCCATGCCCGCTGCAGTCAAAAAACTTGCAGAAAAGCGCGAAACTGCCAGGAAGAGGAAAGACTGGAAGGAAGCTGACAGCTTACGTGAAGACATTGAAAAACAAGGATTCATAGTTGAGGACCTGCCTGCAGGCTATAGGTTGAAGCCAAAAGCCTTATAATTTTCTTGCTCTCTATTAGGGCATGCGATTTATTTTCCTACTGCTGCTTGCTGCCTTTATCAGTGCATGCACCCAGCAAACAATCATTATTTTACCAAATGCGACTCCTGATGGAAATGAGCCTTATCCAAATGATTCTTCCTATACAAATCTCCCGAATTACACATCTGTTCCTGAACGAATATTAACGCCTGAAAGGCAGAGGCTGAGGGAAGCCAGGCTGACTTTGGACTTTTCCCTGCTGACAGCTGAGAACTGCGATGCTACTGAAGAGCTGCATGCCAAGAACATTACAAAAATAAATGATGCGTGGGAAGGATTACAGGAGGACTTAGACAAGCAGGAAGAAAAAGCTGGAAAACTTTCTGATGAATTGCGCATGGAAACACAAGGATCTGCGCGCTGGGAATCGCTGAAGAAAGACTATGATACACTGCAAGAAGAAATTGACGACATAGAGGACAGGCTGGAAGAGCTGGAAAGGCTGCATGGAAACATGGCATTTACATTGCATGAGATGGAAGAGGAGTGTTTGATGCTTAAGAAGCATAATCCTTAAATAATAGCTTCTAGGTATATTCTGCAATAGAGGTGTTGCAATGAATGATAACCAAAAAGTGTTCACAGCTTTTTTCATTCTCATTGTGGCTGCGCTGAACACGCAGTCTTCTCCATTTACAGGGCAGGCTACAAAGGAAGTGCAGCCTTTAGGGCAGGGTGTGCCTGGAGGATATCTTTCATTGCCGAGAGCTGCCTTGACATACTGCGCAGGCAAAGGGGATGTCAATGGTGATGGATTATTTGACAAGGAGGACATCATTCTTGCTGAGCAGCATTTTGCACGCAATATTGGGGATGAGCTTAGGAAGAAAAAAAATTATGTTGCTGCGATAGACGTGTTTCCTGTCAGAAAAGGCAAGTGCGGGGATGGGGCTTTAACTTACAGTGACATGACTACGTTGTCTGAGATGCATTCTTCTCTTGCAGATGAGCAGCGAGGCATGGGCGGGCAGCGGATAACAATGGAATGCGTGAATGAATGCAGGCATGGACAAATGTCATTAGCTCCCACTGGGTACAGAATATGCGTAGATGACAGCGATGGCAGCTATGACGGGGATACATGCAGAGACTGGAAGATTGTCAAGTGCCCTGCAGGATATGAAGCGAAACAGACCAGAAAAAGCGTCAGGTGCGTCAATTCTTACTCTTCAGAAGGCAAGGGAGTGATTGAACAGGAAGTTTCTGGGAAATAAGGCGCGGCAGCAACAAAGCAGCTATTT
>DATDZK010000070.1:0-5971 GCA_035288725.1 Candidatus Nanoarchaeia archaeon
CGCCTGCTCCTTGAATATCACCACAGACAAGAACATGGCGACGGATGCATAGAGCATGCCTAGAAAAAACACGTCCCAGGGCTTGCGCTCTGCCTTCTTAGGACCTATCAGCAACTCCAACACCATTAAATGAACGTAGCATTAACAGCATTTAAATACCTTCCTGTCAGGCCTCTTTTCATGGCAGCAGTCCCTGTTTTAGCTGGAACATTTGAAGAGAAGGTAGTGGAAGCAGTAGAATGGATTGACACGCATATTGAACGCAGGAGATGGACAAATGAAGAAATTGCTGCCAAATTCGGACAGCGCAGCGCGCAGCAGATACTGGAAGAAGGAGAGACATGCTATATGGGACCGTGCTTGGATTTAACACTTCCAACATTGATAGTGCTAAAAAGAAACAACCTTGATGTAAATTTCGTTGTTGACTATCATCACAGCAACATGTACGGATATACATTCCATTTTGCAATAGAAATCCAGCATCCCGAAACTAGGAGAATGCATTTCCTGGAGTATGCGCGCTTTCACACAGTCCATTTCTGGGAAGGAAATTACCATAACACTAAGGAAGGATCTGAGCATCTAGCAAAAGATTCCTTTCATGGCAGCCAAATTCTCGAAAATGCAAGGCTACATGACTTGTTTGGCCTTCCTGATGCTTTCTCCCCTATCCAGCGCTATCCAAAGTATTCATTGCAAAGCAGGATTCAGCAGCTGCAGCTGGCAAACACGCCAGAGAACTACGAAAGGCACCAGCGTGTCTGCGAGCCACGGTTTGTCATTGATACAATGAGATGTTCTTCATTTGTTGCTTAGGATGCCCTGACTTCAGGAGCGCCTATTAATCTCCCATGCATGCTGTATCTCCGCACTATCCGCACTGTTGCGCGCTTTTTCAGCTCAACTTCAACTGGGAAAGCAAAAAGCTCTGCAGGCTGGAAATACCTTGATGAAGGAACTGATGCATAGGAAGACTTTGTGTTCAAGATTATGCGCGAAGCTGGCAGGCTGTATATAGTGTCAGTTACAGTCAGCAGTTCTTCTGCATTGATCTCCCTGGTGTAACGAATTTCTGAGGAATTTTTCCTCTGAATCAGCACATCGCGGAGGAAATTCTTTATAGTCTTGCTGAAGAATCTTGACCTTCCCAATGTGCTTTGGAATAAATGCAATAGTATCATTTTCCATGGCTTCATTTTTGTGTCTGTAATTTCCTGCAGATTTCCTTCCACCTTGATTACTTGTCCTGCGCATGCTGCTCGGGCATTATGCATGTAGCCTGAAAACAATTTTCTTTTTCTTGTCTGCACCTGTATGCCTGCATCGTAAATTGAATCATTCTTGAAGATTGCGCGGAATGAGCCACCTTTCTTTAGGTTTGATATCAGGAAAAATTTATTGCGGATGATTGCTATGCCTGCACCAGGGTAATAGCGGCTTGCCTCTGGAAGCTTGAAGCGAATATTTTCTCGGGCATGCTGATATGCCTGCAGGTAAGTGTATGTGATATATGCAAGATAGCGGTCATCTAAGCTTGCTGGAGTGATTGTTGTTTGTGATGCAATTGACTTTCTTAATACCATAGCTAGTGTCTCTGCTTCCTGCGTTGCAAGCATCTCTATGCCTGATGGAATTATGTACTCTGTGTTCCTGCTGCCATAATCCCCTCCAAAAGTTCCATCCGGATGCATTGTCTGATAAATAAATCTTGCTGCATTGACGGCCATTGCAATTGGATGCATGTCCTTTGACTTGTCATACAATTTCATCAGGTAGTCTATTGCCAATGAAAGATAACCTGCATCTGCACCGCCATATTCCATGAACCATCCTTCCCCTGACTGCAACTTCGATAATTGATGGAGAGTCCTGAACGATGCTTTATGGTATTTTTCGTTGTTTGCCAATAAATAAACATTGTACAATGCAACAGCTGCGCCTGACATCTGGTTCTGGACGCGCGTTTCCTTCTGCTCTGCCAAGAAATCAGCTGCCTTCCTGACTGCGCCTAATAGCTCTTGCGTCTGAAATTGCGGAAGAAGAAGCATAACTTCGCTAATGGCATACAAGGAGAATGCTGTTGCAACATAGCTGTGCTCGTAAGGATACCATTCATCGAAGCTGCCATCTCTGCGCTGCATCTTGCGCCAGAAATCCAATGAAGCCCTGATCCATTTCAAGATCAAACGATTTTGATAGTAAGGATTTTTCCTGTGCTTGATCTGATAAAGCAAAGCCAAAGTCAAGCAAGCTTCCTGATAACGAGCGGCTGGAAAGTCTACAACATGATAATGCCAATATTGGCGATCAAAGCAGCCGTAAGTTCTTGACAATGGATTGCGGTCTAACAACCCCAATAGGCGAGGGACTTGCTGCAGGACAATGTCGAGGTATATTTCTTTTGCCATATTTCACCCAAACCTTCTACGTGCAGCAATAATCGCATCTTGCATATCCACACCACGGGCATATTTTAAGAATGTTGCATAGTACAATATCATCCAAGCTTGATCAGATGAATATCCAGTGCGCAATCCGTATTCAATCGCAGCATTGTAACGTTCATGGTTAATTTTTCTTATAAGACGAGTATTTTCATCAACATCATCATCTGGCTGGGGGACAATAAGCAATCCTGCTTTCTGGGATAGCTTA
Organism: Candidatus Nanoarchaeia archaeon; assembly: GCA_035288725.1. GTDB lineage: Archaea > Nanobdellota > Nanobdellia > SCGC-AAA011-G17 > DATDVL01 > DATDVL01. The sequence goes on from DATDZK010000070.1 coordinate 2,659, forward strand.
TACAACTCTTTGGACGTTGCTTTACGATTTATTGCAGACATCCTCAGAGGAAAATAACCTAGCTCCAATATTAATCTTGGACAACCTACATACGCCCCATTTAAGCCAGTTTGTGCACCAAAAAAAATGACTGATTGCACATCGCGCTGCTCAGCAATTCCTGCTTCCCAACCAAGGGATAGACATGCTTGAACTATTTTGCTTAGATCTGCTGAAGGCAATACTGCAGTAAAATATGCTGTGATATTGCCAGTCTTTACCTCGTGAATATCTGGTATTTTCATGACTATCCCTGCAAATTTTGACTTTTTAAATACGCTGAACAGAAGGTCTGATAATAATAGTAGCTATATCTCCTTCACATCTGACTTCATGTCCTTTGGATCAAACACCTTCTCGAACTTCTTGGCAATAGGATGCAAATATTTCTTCAGCCAGACAGGAGTTGCATGATAGCACCAGCGCAAAATAGTCTTGATGCGCAATTTCAGGTCGATCGGATTCGGAATTGGCTCCTGCAACTGCCAGTAATCAAAGGAAAACATCTGGTCAATCTCCTTTTTTCTTGGCAAGGGAGGAGGAGTGTTTGCCTTGTCGTAAAATCCAAAGCCTAACAATGCAATGACATCATAGTTCCATGGAATCTTGAAGATTTTCTTGACATCAGACTTTGCAGGAAGATTGTCGCACCAGACCATGCCCAAGCCCATTGCATGGGAGGCTAGGAACATGCTCATGATGCCAGAGCATGCAGACTGCAGATGATCATGATAGGTTACATTATCTGTGCGCTTGTCATACAGCATCAACATGGCCAAAGGCAATCTTTTCAGATAATAAACAGAGCCTGCCTCTGCCAATCTGTCAATCTGCTTCTTGTCCTTGATTACAATAAACCTCCAGCCTTGCCTGTTGCATGCAGAAGGAGCCCACCTGCAGACGTCAATTAACTTTCTCCATATCTCCTCTGGAACTTGCCTGTCTTCAATGAACCTGCGAATAGACCTGCGCGTCCTGATAGCCTCAAAGACAGACATCTGATACTTCTTCTCAAACTCATCTGAATCAGGTGCCTTTATTCTCTGGATTTTTACATCAACCATGGATTTTACAGCCTCTTTCTGATGCGGTAATTGATTTCATCTTTTTGGGAAGCATGCGTGATCATTTCTCCTAGCAATCCGAAGAAGATGAACTGCGCTCCCAGGACAATCAGGAGGATTGCTAATAAAAGTAGCGGTCTGCTTGCAATAAGCTGGCCGAGCACATACTTGTCATACAATAAAATTAAGCCTGCAATTAGCCCTAATAAAAACAGGATCCCTCCAGAAACCCCGAAAAAATAAAGAGGGGAATTCTTGTATCTCAATAAGAATGTAACTGTGATTAGATCTAACGAGCCCTTGAACAATCGCGAGAATCCCCACTTTGACTTTCCTGAGAACCGCTTGTGATGGACAACTGGAATCTCTGCTACCCTGTATCCTCGCCAGTGCGCCAAGCTTGGGATATACCTGAAGAGCCCGCCGTAGAATAACACTTCCTTCGCAACTTCCTTGCGCATCATCCTGAAATTGCAGTCTGAATCATGCAGCTTGATCTTGTGCAGCCAGCGAATTGCTGCGTTGAACAATTTTGAAGGCAGGCGCTTTGTCAGGAATGGATCTTGACGCTTGTACTTCCAACCTACAACCAAGTCATAGCCCTGCTGCAGCTTTTCATGCATTCTTGGAATCTCTGCCGGATCGTCCTGCAGGTCTGCATCCATAGTAACAACAATATCACCTTTTGCCTCCCTCATGCCTGCTGACAATGCAGAGGCTTTTCCAAAATTTCTTGAGAACTGTATTAAATGAACCCGCTTGTCTTTCTTTCTTACTGATTCAACACGCGCTGCAGTCTGGTCAGAAGAGCCGTCATCAACAAAGATAATTTCAAATGTGGACTTCATGGACCTCATTGTTTCCAGAATCCTCTGGTACAATTGCTGAATATTGCCTTCTTCATTAAATGCCGGGATAACAATGCTGAATTCCATGATTTTAAGAAACCAGAAAAATCGCTTAAATAGTTTATGATTCTAAAGGCTTCTTACTTTAATTCCTCAACCATATCGCTTGTCTTTAGAACCCTCATTTTATTCTGCTTTTGGGATTATTTCTATTTTCTCTAATAAAAGAGAGAGAAGAACCTCAAATTCCTGATCACTAATATGGGCCTTCTGTTTTATCTCCTCCCTATACTTCTCAACCTCAATCAGGGAATGATCTGGAATGAGAAATTCAAACTTTTTGTTATCCATAATAATCCTTCTTGAGATTCCATTTTTGATAAGAGCTGCAATAATGCGATTAGTATCGACGACAACATTCATTTAGTTAAACCGTGCCTTTTCGCAATCTCATCCTTTATCTTATGCCCTATGGATTCTGCATCTTCTTCAGTCAATTCGCTTTTGGCAAGGATTTTATCCATAAGTTCAACCTTCTTTGCTTTGATCCAGAGTGCTTGCCTTGCTACTTCGCTCCATTTTATTTCCTGGTGCTTCTTCATAATTATATGCAGATCTTCAGGCACTGCTAACGTCATGTTTGTCATAGTTTCTCCCTAAGTATTATAAGTCATCTATGTATTATTACTTATTTAAACTTTTCGGTACTGCCTGGATGCGCAATATTTATATAGTTATTATAGTTACTATATAATCATGGAAAAGACGACTATACAAGTAAACCAGACAACGCTAGAGAGATTGAAACAGCTAAAACGTTATGAACAGCAGACTTATGATGAGACACTCAATGTGATATTTGACGAAATGGAAGAAGAAAATCTTACTTCAGAAGAAATTGAAGAGATACAGCAGGGACTTGAAGATGTCAAAAAAGGGAGAATAAAGCCTATCCAGCAAGTTGCGAAGGAACTGGGCATTAAGCTACATTGACATGTACTCAATTGAATTGACTGCGACTGCGGAGAAGTTCCTGAAAAAACTAGAGAAGAGAGAATCTTCTATGATTTTGCAGAAAATTTACGGTCTACGTGACAACCCTTTTCGCACTCTGAAGAGATTACAAGGTCGAGATCTATGGAGACTGCGCATAGCAGACTATCGAGCAGTTCTAGAAATAATCATTTCAGGACAGAAGATCATCGTTGTTCGCATTGGTCATAGAAAAAACATTTATGATGACCTGTAATGCCTCATTATTGCATACTTCTTGACAAGCTCAAACCCTTCAGGCTGAGGCGCATCTCCAATCACCAGCAGATCAGCTAAACCAGAATCATCCTGGTTATCAGACTGCAAATA
>DATDZK010000071.1:0-10534 GCA_035288725.1 Candidatus Nanoarchaeia archaeon
TCATAATACATCTCGATGAACTCTTTGAATTTTTCGATTTGCTTATAAGCCTCAACCAATCGAACGCCCCCTTTTGGTGGAGAGTGCAAACCAAGTGCTCTTTATAAATTTTTGTAAGGTGTTTGTCGAGTAGGTTTTGCTGTTTTTATATTTTTAAACACTGAGAAAAATAAAGCAAGGCGTCTTATCATGGCTGTTAATGCAGAAGAAGTTGTTGTTACTTTTGACTGTTAACAAGAGTTTACCGCTTGTATTTCTTGTCCTTCATAACCTTCACTAAGACTTGGACAAGTTTATCAACAGCTTCCCTTAACTTTGCTTCAGATTTAGTACCTGTGCAGACAATCTTTCCGTTGCTGAAAAGCAAGAATGTTGCGCGCGTGCCTGGAAGCTTGTAAACCAATCCAGGAAACTGCTCTGGCTCATACTCTGTCTCTTCCAAGTCCATGGCCAACAAGTTCAGATTCAGGTCCATGCCGATGGAACCAGAAGCAACCATATTCTGCACATTAATCTTTGGAGTAGTTGTTATCTTGATTCTGATCTTCTCTATATTCTGAATAATCTTTTTTACTGCTTCTTTTACTTTTGCCATGGATTTTGCTCCAGTGCAGACAATCTTTCCTGATGAGAAAATCAATGCTGAAGTTTTAGGCTCCTTGATGCGCATTACCAATCCAGGAAACTGCTCTGGGTTGTACTCTGTGTTTGGCAAGGTCTCGGCAAGCTTAATCAGAGGAATGTCTTTTTCAAGATCAGAAGAGATAACTATGTTCTGGATTTTAATTTCCTTTTTTGGCATGATAACTCCCCTTTTGGTTGCTTTATAAAGGAGTATCTGGATTTATAAATGTATGCACATGCCTAAAATTGGGCTAGAACACTCAAGAAAGCACTTTTAGGCCTATTTTGGCAGTTTTACCCTGCACCTTTACTTCCTTTGACCTGGCATCTTTTTGCAGCTTCCAGGAGATAATTTTAGTCTGCGTTGCCTTCTGGAGATCTTCCTTGAATCTCATGACTGCTTCCTTGACCATCTGCTCTGCCTCGACATACAGCTCAACCTTGTCCTTGATTGTAAGATTTAGCTCCTTGCGGTAGCCATTCACATTGCGAATCATCTCCCTGGCAATGCCTTCCTGCAACAGTTCAGGCGTTATTTTTGTGTCCAATATGATCTGGATTTCCCGGGTTCCTGCTTCCTTTCCTGATCTTGCTTCAACATCCTTTACATTGACTTCGTCTTTGATTATATCCAGATACTCGCCAGACAATGATGTTCCCTTGATCAAAATGCTTGCCAATGGCTGGCGCACTGGAATCTTTGCTTTCTCGCGCTGATCAAGCACCTTGCTTACAATATCTCGCGCCTGCTGCATCTGCTGATTCAATTTTGCGTCAAGGAGAGACTTGTCTGATTTTGGCCATGACTCTAGATGCACTGATTTTTCTACATTTGTTCCTGCCATAGAGAACATTTGATGAATGTCTTCAGCAATGAATGGAGTGACTGGGGCCATAACCTTTGAGAGAATGTGCAGCACATACGCCAAAGTATGCAACGCTTCCTGCTGCTCATGCTTGATTGCACTCTTGAAACGCTCCCTGCTTCTCCTGACATACCAGGTGGAAAGGTCTTCTACAAAACACGCGATTGCCTGGCAAGCAGGATTGGTGTTATACTCTTCTAAAGCAGATGTAACAGCATGAACTGTTTCCTGCAGCCTGCTAACAATCCATCGGTCCAAGATATGGCTGGCAGAAGGCTTGTCAAGGGATTTATTATCCTTTCCGAAAAGCTCGTAGAAGCTTTTCACATTTGACAGTATCATCAAGACTTTCCTGTATACTTCCTTGACATTCTCCTCCTTGAAATTCAAGTCTTCAGCGCGCATCAAAGGGGAAGCCATGAAGTAGAAACGCAATGCGTCTGCGCCATACTGCTCAAAAATCTTTTCTGGCTCAGGGAAATTGCCTTTTGACTTTGACATCTTGGAGCAGTCTGCTGCCAAAATCGTTCCTGAAACCACAACATTCCTGAACGGGGACTTGCCGAGCAAGATGACGCTTAGCACATGCATATAGTAGAACCATGCCCTGACCTGGCTGGTGTACTCTGAAACAAAGTCTGCTGGAAAATTCTTCTTGAACCAGTCCTGATTTTTGAATGGATAGTGCTTTGCTGCATATGGCATGCTTCCTGATTCAAACCAGCAGTCCATTACTTCAGGAACGCGCTGCATAATGCCTTTGCATTTTGGGCATGATAAATGAATCCCGTCAACAATGTGCTTGTGCAGATCAACTTCCTTTGGAATCTTCTCTTTTGCTTTCTTTCTCAATTCTTCCACGCTGCCAAGCACTTCAATGCTATTGCATTCCTGGCATTTCCAGATAGGGATTGCTGTTGCCCAGAACCTGTTTCTTGAAATAGTCCAGTCCGGGGCTGTTTCCAAAATATTGAGGAACCTTCCTTCCTTGACATGCTCAGGATACCACTTGATTTCCTTGTTGCATTCGATTAACTTCTTCTTTACCTTCTGGATGTCCACAAACCATGAGTCCACAGCATTGTAAAATAAAGGAGTTCCGCAGCGATAGCAGAAGGGATATGGATGAGTGTAATTCTCTGCAGCATAGAGCAAGCTGCGATTTTCCAAATCTGCAAGCACATGCTTGTCTGCGTCCTTGAACCAGGTGTTGATCCATTCTTCAGGACCTAGTATTAATTTGCCGTGCGCGCCCAGATGCTGGATTAAAGGAAGATTATATTTCCTAATCATCTGGTAATCAAATTCACCATATGCAGCCATGTGCACTATGCCTGTGCCTTCCTCTGCAGACACTTCAGAACCGCCATTAATCACGTAATGGCCTTTCTTCTCTGAGGGGATGCGGTAGAGTGGCTCGTATTCCCAGCCAAGCAGTTTTTTTCCCTTGAACTCTTCTACTACCTTGCAATCTTCCTTGACGACATCTTTCAGTCGGTCCTTGACCAAGATATAGTGCTCTCCTCCTATCTTTACCTTGACATAAGCTAATGCTTCATTCACAGCAAGAGCAACATTTGCTATCAGCGTCCATGGAGTAGAAGTCCAGCTCAATAGATATGTGTTTTTCTCTTTCTTCAACTGGAACTTTGCTGTTGCTGTCTTTTCAGTAATATCGCGATAGCTGTTGTCCATTGCAATCTCTGCGTTTGCTAAAGGGGTCTGGCAATGAGGGCAGTACAAAAGCACCTTCTTGCCCTGATAGATATAGCCATCGTCATACAGCTTCTTGAAAATCCACCAGACTGTCTCCATGTAATCATTGTCCATGGTCTTGTAGGCATTGTCGAACTCTATCCACTTGCCCATCCTGTCCACAGTTTTCTTCCATTCCTTGACAAAAATTAACACCTGAGACCTGCAGGCTTCATTAAACTTGGAAATGCCCATCTTCTCGATTTCCTTCTTGTCCTTGATGCCTAGCTTTTGCTCTACAATATTCTCAATAGGCAGGCCATGGCAGTCCCATCCCCAGCGACGCTCAACACGATAGCCTTTCATTGTCCAATATCTTGGGAAGACGTCCTTTGCTGTTAATCCGAGAATGTGGCCATAATGCGGCAATCCAGAAGCGAATGGCGGGCCATCATAGAAGACAAACTGCTTGCTTACAGGCCGAGACTCCACTGACTTCTCAAAAATCCTGCTCTTCTTCCAAAACTCTATAAGTTCAAGTTCCCGATCCTGCAGTGTGGGCATAAACTGGTTTTATTTTGGCACTATTTAAAGGCTTTTTCTGTACCCTTCCGAAACATTTATATATTCATTATGTGTATTTATGTGTATGAAAATAACACTGAAAGATGTCATAGGCATCAACCAGCAGTTTGACGAAGGAATCATTATCAACGAGGGGAGCCTTGCTTTTGCCCTCTCTTCAATCCAGAAAAGCCAAGACTGGATGGAACAGGTTGCTTGCTTACTTCGAGCGCTCTTGATTGACCATGCTTTCAGGGATGGAAACAAACGCACAGCAACGGCTATTTTACTTTCAGCCTTGGAACGCCAAAAATTCTCTTTCCACCCGGAAGAAATCCCGCAACTTACTCTTAAGATCAGCAAAAACAACATTCGCGATATTAAAGCAATCAAAAAGGAGATAACACTTTTGGTATACTAATGATGGCAAGCGCATTATTTGACAAAAAATTCTGGGACATCAGCAAAACAGTCTATGAACGCTACAAGGATCTATTTCAGCAGCTGGAAGACTATGACAATACCCACAAGCTTCGCAAGATCCGCTACAAAAAGCGAGTTGATCTTACTATCGATGCTCAATTATGGAACAAGTTCAAGGATTATTGCCAGAAAAAGGGAATGAAGATGAGCAATGTGGTTGAGAATCTTATTGAGCATGAGATTTCTTCCAAATAATCAGGAAAACACGTCCACAAGGCTTATATAGCATGATTGCCTTAGGCTTTCCAAGATATAGAGGAATTCTCTATAGCTTATATCCAACAATGAAATATAAGGAGAGTATGTGAAAATGTATGGAACTAGAGGCAACTATGGTGGTGGCGAACAACGGTTTGCGCCTGTCAAAGAAGGCGAAGTCTACGACGTGACTATTGAGGCAGTCGGAGAGAAGGGCGACGGCATCGCCAAGATCAAAGGTTTTGTCATCTTTGTTCCGAGCGTGAAACAAGGTGACCAAGTCAAGATCAAAATCGGCCGAGTCTTGAGAAAGGTAGCGTTCGGCGAAGTAGTCCATGATGGTGGCGCTGCTGCTGAACCCAGCGGGGAATCTGGAGCAGAGGAATCTGCAGAGGGAGAACCTGAGGAAAGCACAGAAGAGGCATCAGACGAAGGATCAAAAGATTCTGAGGAATTCTAAGTTCCTCTTTTCTTTCTTTTTTAATTTATTAATCCAAGATTTTAAAGTCTTTCAAGTTTTTTTCCAGAGAATTAATACAAAATTCAAGAATTGGGTTGTATCTTCCTTCATTTGCCTGACGAACTGCCTTTAGGTACCCAGCGCGATGCTTGACATAAATATTTATCCAAGGATACATTTTCTTGTTTAATAAGAAATTCATAAGCAACCTGGACGTTCTTCCATTGCCATCTACAAATGGGTGGATCGAAACTAATCTTATAGAGAATATCACTGCTAATTCAAAAGGATGCAACTTACTCTTATTCTTCTTATACCAGTAGACCAGATTTTTTACCAATTGAGGAACAATTCTTGCATCTGGAAACTTTACATCACTACCGAAAATCCTTACCGACGTTTCGCGATACCTCCCGGCAAATGCTTGAGAGATGCTATTCAAGATAATAGAATGTAATCTCAGAATCATCTCTTCATTTATATCTCCCTTGTATCTTTTCAAGAATTGGATTGCTTCGGCATGATTCTTCACTTCATTAATCTCCCTAATTGTTTTTCCTTCTGGAGTAATCCCTTCACTTAGAATAAGCCGAGTCTCAGCCAGAGACAACGTGCTTCCTTCGATTGCATTACTATTGTATGTCAATTCTATAGAAAAAGACTGCTCAAACCGCTCAAATTCTTCTTTGCTTAGACTATTTACTTTTTTGTTGTATGCTCTCTTTAACTGTTCTATTTTAAGAAGTTGCTCTTTTGTTAGATTTTCTGATGGAGTCGAGACTGCAATCTCAACCTCGAATTCCTGCTTTTTCTTTTCAACTTCCTTATTTGCAATATGCCCATAACCAATAAATTTGCTCTTTTTTACCCATCTCCCATTTTCCCGGCTATTGTAGACAAGGTAATTTTTCATTTTTCCTTCTGATTCTCGTATTTCGTGATATACCATATAACAATTATGTGGGCACTTGTTTATAACCTTTTCTACTTGTGCCCACCCACCCTATTATTCTACCTTTTTCTCTTTTTAGTCTTCAATTCTATCCCTAATAATGTCTCTTTCATGCTAGTTCACTACGCAGCTGCTCTAGAAACTGATACATGAATTGCACTCGCTGCTCTGCCATCTGTTTTGCATAAGCAGTGTGCATTCCATCAGCAACCTTCAAAAAACGGCTGAAATACATGTCCAACTGCGCACCCCTTCCTCCTGGCATACAAATATCGCAAAACGGATCTTCCTCGCAATACAAACTTTTTTGCGTGTGACCTGCAACTGCGCTAGACCGCAGGATGCCAATGGCACCAATAGCTTCCAAGCGATCTGCATCCTGCAACAAAGCAGATTCTAATGTGGAAGGCTGCAAACCCCGCGAATATGGATGCTCTCGAATTGCCAATGCCACATGGCTGATATATTCATGCGGGTAATCTGGCAACTGCTCAAGCAAATCTCTTGCAATCTCAGCAGATTCAGCAGCAGCAAAGGTTGAACGAGGGTCTGTTTTCCTGTAGCTCACAATGTCATGCAATAAGCCTGAAGGGTATAATACATGCAGATCTCCCCCCTCATGCTCTGCAATCCTTAGAATATTCTTTGCCACCTGCTTTCCATGCAGAATATCGTGGGCAACATCATTTTTTGCATACTTCTGCCTTGCGCTTTCCAATAGCATCTCTTTCCAATCTGTTATTGTACTACTTCCAAGCATAGTCCTGCACCCTGTTTCTCGCATAGAACGTTGCCTTGTGCTTCTTCAAGCCCACATACTGCCATAACAGAACTTCGCGATCTGCAAAGTTTAATGGCCTTTTTTCGCGATGCATTTTGCCTTTTTCATCATATGTCTTTTCTTCCACCATCACTTGCTCGCGCAGCTTTCTCCAGTACCAAACAGTACTTTCTGTAGGTATGGGAAAGGGCAGCAATACAGGGCGCTTCTCCGCATCCTTGACATGCTTGGCAAGCTTCATGAATGCAGCAACATCGTGCTGGCAAAACACTTCTGGGTCCACATTATAGCGGAAGGTCATAGTGTTTGCCTTCTTCTCGCAGGCATGCGCTGACTGCAGGTCAAACCATGCTGCATAGGACCTTCCTCCTGGCATGATTGGAACTCCTGAAAGGCGCACCATGTAGGAAATATCTTCCCTTGACATTGATGGGACATTGAACAGGAACGCCCCGCCCATGCTGAAAGCACGATAGTGGCTATCATATGCGCGCAATGTAATCTGGTCTTTCTCTTGCGCTGCATGCTCGCAAAAAGAGAATAGCATCATTCCTGTCATCACATCATCCAGATGCGCAATCCTTTTCTGCTGGCTCCTGATGCCATTCCAGCTATAGCCGCAGCGAATGCTTTGACTGTCAAGATAGTCGAATTTCTCTATGCGCAACCTTGTTGGCCCCATCTTCTCCTCAATAGCCTGCTCCAAGCTTGAAGGTGTCCGGAGAAGAACCATTCTTCCCCGCTTCATGAAATTAAGCGGGTCTTCGAACAGCGGATAATTGCCATACCCACCAGGGACTATGGGCCCTGTAATGACTAACGCTTCGTCAGCAGCTAGTTTGTCTATTTTGCAGGCCAGACCTTCATTTTCTGTTTTCATGACCTTTCTTCCGCCGAGAATATCTTGCACCCGGTGCGGAAATTGGAAATATTTTGTCCGTTCCATGCAGTTTATTACAACTCCTGATTTAAAGAAAATATGTGGTGATATAGTGTACCACAATAGTTATATACTCCAGCTTACTCTTTTTACTCATGGACATTGAAGGCACACTTGAGCATTTTGGGCTTACAAAGACTGAAGCTACGATATACTTGACTTTGCTAGAGATAGGGCCATCATTGGCAGGGGTAATCTCAAGGAAATCCGGCATCCACAGAAGAAGCGTGTATGACGCAACTGACCGCTTAATCAAGAAAGGGCTGATTGGGTATATCAGCAATAACAACAGGAGATATTTCGCAGCAACGCATCCAGAACGCTTATTGGAACTGCTGAAAGAAAGGGAAGCGCTGGTGCAGGAAGCGCTGCCTGTGTTGACGCAGCAATATCTGCAACAGCAAGAGAAGCAGGAGACTGTGTTCTATCGCGGTAAAAACGGCTTAAAGACAGTGTTCGAAGACCAGCTGCAGGTAGGAAAGGAGGTGCTTGTGTTGGGGGCGTCTGCGCATGCAGAAGAGCATCTCTCGTACTATCTGCACTGGTACACCAAAAGAAGGGTCAAGCAAAGGATGAAATTGCGCCTGATTTACAACACCAGAATTCGAGGACATACTAAAAGGATTCCAATGGCTGCTGTGCGCTACTTGCCCATTGCATATGAAAATTACACTGCTACCAATGTCTATGGGAACAGGGTTGCCATTATCTTCTGGGGAGCCACGCCGTTTGTCATCTTGATTAAAAACAAGGAAATTGCTGCAGGATACAAAGCATACTTTGAGCACCTGTGGAAGATAGCTAAATGCTGATTAACGATCATATCTTCTTTTGTTGAACAACCTAGCGGCATGCACTTGTTCAGGTGTCATGTCTGGAGTAATTGGCTCGAGATAAAGTGTTGTGTTTCCTGGAATTTCGCAGATTTTACGATAATAAATTGAGGCTAATTTTCTCAATTCATCGCCAGGATGAGTTAATCGTGAAGGCAAGGCAGTAAAATCTAAAGCTGCGAAAGATTCTGGATGCTGCAGTAAAATATCAATCTCTTTTTCATGCCCAGAAACCCAACCATTATTTCCAGGAATAAAGCTTTTAGCAATGTGCGGGCGAGGTACTGCCCCATATTTTTCAACCATATCCAATGTAAATTCGTAAGCTAATTCTAATGTTTCAGGCGTGTCAATTCCTACATGGCCAAATACCATAAGAATTTCAGGAGTAATGCCGAAATCTTTTCGTGCAGATCTTATTGCTTCCAGGCATTTGTCTTTTGTATTCATTCCCTTATTCACAGCGCGCCACACCTGCGGAGTCATTCCATCAACACCAAACCCAACTGTATTGAATCCTGCATCCACCAATGATTCGATTGTCTGAGGAGCAGATTTTCTTGCCTGCAAAAATGATTCAACTGTTGCCAGTCCTCGAAAATTGACCGCATATCCTGAATTTTGCCTTCTAACACTTTGAACAACTTGCGCGAACTGGTGCAATGCTGACTGAGTCTGGAAAACATCAAGATTTGACATGTAAAATTGGATATATGGTATATCAAATTGTTTGGCTTTTTGTATGAGGTACTGCAGATCTGCATGTACCATTTCTGCATCGCGATATACCTCCTGTACTCTCTTCATTATCCCTGTCACTGGATCCCTGAATGTTCTTGCCGCTGCACAAAAATCACAGGCAAACTTGCATCCTTGAGAAACATATAAGCCAAATTCTCCTGATAAGTATTTTTGCATGTGGTCATCAGATATTAATCTATATGCAGATATCAGAGAGGTTTTTTCTGGCAAAGGCAGATCTTTTTTGATCCCAAGCGCATGCGCAAGTTCCTTGTCATTGTTGCCATTGATTGCTTGCGATCCAAAAAGCCTGCGAAACTGATAAGGAAGAAGGCCATTAACCACTTGCCCACCCAAAATATAAGTCCTGCTGGCTGCTTCTTTATCCAACGCGTGTTGTGTATTTATTGCAACTGGAATATACGGAGCTCCTAGAAGATTCATTCCAATTATGTTGGAAGTCGGAACGAATGGAGTAATATTTTCGTCATGTATCTTCACATTTACATTACATTCAAGCAATCTTGCTGCAACTGCAAGCAGTGAAGTAGGCATATAAACATGGCCCAGCCTGGACTCTTCAAATGAAGGCGCACAATTATGTCTTGGCTGAATCAAATCAATATCACTCATGAAAATTTTAAACGCAAAATTGCCTATTTAAGCATTATGGATGTAACCATCCTTTAGTAATTATGTACTTCTTATTTCAACCAAAAACTTATAAAGTTCTTTTCCTGAACAGCATTCATGTCGGGGGACGCAGCACATACATTATGGATAGAACGTTACAGGCCAAAAGAATTTTCTGAAGTACATGGGCAGCAACATATAATGAAACGATTGGAAGCGTTTGTCAAAAGCAAGAATATCCCGCACTGTATCTTCTCAGGCCCGGCTGGCGTAGCAAAAACCACATCTGCATTGATTATCGCGCGCAAATTGTATGGAGAGGAATGGAAACGTAATTTTCTAGAATTGAACAGCTCAGATCAACGCGGAATTGACACAGTCAGAAGCATTATTAAAGACTTTTGCAGAACGAAGGCAATGGGAACTGACTTGCCAAAGATTATTTTCCTGGATGAGGCAGATGCCCTGACCAAAGATGCGCAACATTCACTGAGAAGAATGATGGAGCAATATGCTGGAACATCAAGATTTATTCTGAGTTGCGTTACTCCTGATACTAAGATATTACTCCCGCAGGATCTTGAAATCGATATAGAACAATTTTTTAAATTTTATGAACAACGAAAAATAAACAAAATACGTAATTTTCAGTTAAATAACGCAAATAGTAAAAATGATACTGTATTGGCAGCAGTCAAACTCCCTGTGCATCATTTGCAGAAAAAAGTGCTGAAAATTACTACAATGAGCGGTAGAAAAATTAA